>JAUJLY010000080.1 GCA_030447145.1 Thermomicrobiales bacterium | reverse complement strand
CACAGCAAAGCCCCCCGGCAGGGACGAGGGGCATCCACGCGGTACCACCCTGCTTCGACCGGAACAGGACCCGGTCGCGCTTGTTCGATCCGCTACTCGCGAAATCGGCTCTGCTATGGGGGAGCAACCCGTGTGACTACTTTGAGAAACCTGTTCACCACACAGCTCGGGAGGGAATCATCGACCGGGATCCGGGATGGCTCTCAGCTGATCGCCAAACCTCTCAGGACGGGGAACCGGTACGTGCTGTCTCCGTCGACGCCAAACGCTCGTCACTTGCTGACGATTGTAGCAAAGCGAAGCATCCTTCGAGACAACGCGGCCTATACTGGAGGCCGCAGGACTTATTCTCCGCGGGATATCGCTATGGAGGGAACGATGGATTGTGTGATTGAGGCGATTTACGGGCGAGAGATCCTCGACTCCCGTGGCAATCCCACGCTTGAGGTCGAGGTCTTCCTCGGCAGTGGCTCGGTCGGGCGTGCCGCGGTTCCCTCTGGCGCCTCTACGGGAGCCCACGAAGCTATAGAACTACGGGATGGTGATCAGGAGAGGTACGGCGGCAAGGGCGTGCTCCAGGCCGTCTCCAACATCAACGAGGAGCTAGCGGAAGTCGTTGTCGGTCTCGACGCGTTCGATCAGGTAGGCATTGACAACCTGATGCGGGAGGTTGATGGCACAGATAACAAGGCGCGGATCGGGGCCAATGCCATGCTCGGCGTCTCTCTTGCTGTTGCGCGTGCCGCGGCTGAGGAAGCAGGTCTTCCCCTGTACCGTTACCTGGGCGGCCCGAATGCGCGCACCCTTCCGGTCCCTATGATGAACATTCTCAATGGCGGTCAGCATGCCATTGGCTCCAGCGTGGACATGCAGGAGTTCATGGTGGTGCCCGTCGGTGCACGAAGCTTCACAGAGGGGCTCCGTTGGGGGGCGGAGATCTTCCACACGCTGAAAAAGATCCTCACGAGTCGCAGCCTCAATACCAATGTAGGGGATGAGGGTGGCTATGCTCCCAGTCTCGACTCGAACGAGGACGCCGTAAAACTCGTCACCGAAGCCATCGAGAAGGCGGGATACGCTCCCGGGGAACAAGTGATGATCGCGCTCGATCCGGCCTCGACGGAGTTCTACGAGGATGGTGCCTATAACTTGAAGGGGGAGGGGCGAACGCTCAGCTCCGACGAGATGGTCGATTACTGGGCTGATCTCGTCCAGCGATATCCCATCGTGTCAATCGAGGATGGACTCGCCGAGGACGACTGGGGCGGCTGGACCTCCTTGACCGCGAGGATCGGGGAGCGGACCCAGCTTGTGGGTGATGATCTCTACGTCACCAATACCAAGCGCCTTCGAAGGGGCATCGACGAGGAGGCAGGAAACGCGATCCTGGTCAAGCTCAATCAGATCGGGACCCTGACCGAGACACTGGAAGCGATAGAGGTTGCACACCGCCACGGCTTTCACGCCATCATCTCGCACCGTTCAGGAGAGACGGCGGACACGTTCATCGCGGATCTCGCCGTTGCCACCAATGCAGGTCAGATCAAGACGGGGGCACCCTCCCGCGTCGATCGAGTCGCCAAGTACAACCAGCTCCTCCGGATTGAAGACGAGCTCGGTGACATTTCGATCTATCCGGGGCGCTCGGCCCTCCGCGGCTAGAGTCGGCTGCGAGCACGTTGGGGAGCCCGGACGAGATCGTTTGGGTTCTCCTCCTCTTACTGACCGGGCTGTCGCACGATCAAGCTTGGTTGCGTCATTGATGCGGGTACAGGAATCCCCATGAGGTCGAGCACCGTCGGCGCGAGGGCCGAGAGTACCCCGTCGCTCTGAAGGGTTGCATCACGGAGCGGGTGATCGTCCGGTGCCACGAGAATGACAGGGACGGGATTCGTGGTATGCGACGTTAGGGGGCCGCCCGTCTCCGGGTCGATCTCCTGCTCAGCGTTGCCGTGGTCGGACGTGATAAGACCGAGACCCCCGGCCTCCAACAGTGCAGTCACTATCTCGCCGACACACATGTCTACCGTCTCAATCGCCTTCACCACTGAGGGAATCACCCCAGTGTGGCCGACCATGTCGCCGTTGGCAAAATTCACGATCACGAAGTCGTAGTCGCGAGAGCGAATGGCTTCGATGACACCCTTGCAGACCTCCGGGGCACTCATCTCCGGCTGGAGGTCATAGGTTGCGACCTTCGGTGAGGGGATCATCCGGCGCACCTCGCCAGGAAAGGGCTCTTCCCGTCCGCCATTGAGGAAGAACGTAACGTGCGGGTACTTCTCGGTCTCTGCCGTGTGGAACTGCGACTTGCCGGCATCGCTGATAACCCGTGCCAGCGGATAGACCACATCCTCCGGAGCGAACGCGACGGTGACCGGTAGGTCCTTGTCATATTCAGTCATCGTCGTGGTGTGATGTTGGGCAGGGACATATCGACCACGATCGAAACTACTGAAGTTTTCCTGCGACAGGGCCTCCGTCAGCTGCCGGCCCCGATCAGAGCGGAAATTGAAAAAGATGAACTCATCGCTTTCGCCGATTTCATGGGCCGATCCGTGGGCATCCTCGATAACTGTGGGAAGAATGAATTCATCTGTGACACCTGCCGCATAGGACGCCAGTATTGCGTCTCTGGTCGATCCTGCGGAGGGCCCCTGCGCATGCACGATGGCGTCGAAAGTTTTTTTCGTCCTTTCCCAACGGTGATCGCGGTCCATCGCATAGTAGCGCCCGGAAATGGTTGCAATGCGCGCCTCGGGCATCGTCGCCAGCCGTGTCTCGATCGGGATGATGAACTCACTCGCACTGGTCGGCGGTGCATCGCGGCCGTCCGTGAACGCGTGAACGAGGATGCGGCGGACGCCGTAAGCTTCAGCTGCATCAAGGAGCGCAATCAGGTGCCGCGTATGCGCATGCACTCCCCCAGTGCCGATAAGTCCAAGCACATGGAGGGTGCTCCCATTCGCCTTCGCCCGCTCGAATGCCCCGACGAACGCAGGAGTGTGTTCAAACGTTCTCTCGGCAATTGCCAGGTCGAGCCTGGTAATCCATTGATACACGATAAAACCGGCGCCAATATTGAGATGTCCGACCTCCGAATTGCCCATCTGTCCCGACGGTAGCCCGACATCCTCCCCTGAGCAGCGCAAGGTCGCATTGGGTGCCGTCGCAAGAAGGCGGTCCATGACAGGTGTGTTCGCCTTCAGGATTGCGTTGCCTGATTCATCGTGGCCGATCCCCCATCCGTCGAGGATGGCGAGAAGAACTGGCGTTCGTTTTTCTGTCATCGTGATCTCCGGATGGGTGTCGCAAATCGCCAATCGGCGGGACTGAAGTGACTACACATGCGAGAATGACATCGAAACAATAACGGTGGGCGCACCTTTGGGTCGATTCTAAAGGAGAGAACATGTCTACGTATCAGGTAAGCCTTCTCCCGGGTGATGGCATTGGTCCTGAGGTGACTGAGGCCACAAAGAGCGTGCTCGATGCAACCGGGATCAACTTCGACTGGGAGTACTGCGATGCCGGTCTCAACGCTCTCGAAAAGCACGGCGAGCTTCTTCCCGAGGCAACGCTGGACTCGATTCGAAAGAACGGTATCGGCCTCAAGGGACCGATCACGACGCCCATCGGCGAGGGGTTCCGCAGCGTCAATGTTGGGCTTCGTCACGCACTCGAGCTCTATGTGAACCTGCGGCCGGGGAAGACGATTAAGGGTGTCCAGTCCACGTTTGAGGACATCGATCTCATCGTTGTCCGCGAGAACATGGAGGACATCTATGCCGGTGTGGAATTCGATACTGGTACTCCCGAAGCCGCTGAGGTCATCGAGGCGATTAACGCGAAGTCGCAAAAGAAGATCGCTAGCGACGCGGCAATCAGCATCAAGATGATCACGCCGGAAGGCTCCCGCCGCATCGTGCGTTTTGCCTTCGCGTATGCGCGCCAGAACAATCGCAAACTCGTCACTGCTGTCCACAAGGCGAACATCATGAAGTTCTCGGACGGACTCTTCCTGCAGGTGGCGCAGGAGGTAGCGCAGGAGTATCCGGACATCGAGTTCAACGATCGCATCGTCGACAACATGTGCATGCAACTGATGCAGAAGCCGGAGCAGTACGACGTCATGGTGATGCCGAATCTCTATGGCGATATTGTGAGCGATATGGTTGCCGGTATGGTGGGTGGCCTCGGCGTCGCGCCCGGCGGGAACATCGGCAAGGACGCGGCCGTCTTTGAGCCGATCCACGGGTCGGCCCCAACGCATGCTGGGAAGAATGTCGCCAATCCGGTCGCGATGCTCCTATCTGGTGCGATGATGCTGCGTCACCTTGGTGAGCGTGATGCTGCAGAGCGCGTCGAAGGTGCGGTCGCGAAGGTGATCGGCGAAGGTACCCAGGTGACATACGACCTGCGTGCTGATCGCGATCAATCGAAGGCTGCCTCCACGACAGAGATGGCTAATGCGATCATTGCTGCCATGTAGGTTGTAGTTCTCTCAGGGGTTTATCAGCCCCGAGGGGGCGGCCATGTCAACCCCTCGGGCGCATAAACTCATCCGGCTCAATCGAAGGCAACTGGCAGGGCAGGTAATGCTTATGAGGGCCCCGAGCATAGGAAGTTGAACGCACACTGATGGACAGGTGCCCATGCTCTGCGTCCAGCACCAGGGTGCCGTTTTTCGCGAACGTGAGCGGCTGAGTCGGGCGCGCCCACACCGGTCTCATGTAATGCGGTGCATTCCGGGCGGTAGGGGAACAAAAGGGCTCTCAGTCTTCCTTCATTGACGAAACGAGTCGGCGTCAACTATGGTTCCCGAACACAACGTGTGGCGACAATCGTATTTTCTCAAGGAGGAGCGGAACAGTGATTCGGCTTACGGGCTTTAAGGCCCTCATAATGGGTGTTCTGGCGTTACTAACGCTCATCGGTCCTGTGTTTGCCACCGCCAACGCGGCGCAAGGCGAGGAGAAAATCCTTCGGGTTCATCAGAGTGAGCCACCCGATGTTGTTGATCCCCAAAAGAGTTCATTTTCAAGCGAGATCGCGATTCTTGCCCTGAATTATGAGGGACTGACGCGCCAGAATGACCAATTGGAGACCGTTGGCGCCGCCGCAGAGTCGTGGGAGTTCAATGAGGATGGAACTGTCCAGACGTTCCACCACAGGGATGGGCTCACGTATAGCGATGGCTCTCCACTGACTGCCGAGAATTTCCGCTATGCGGTTGAGCGGACATGTGACCCGAACACGGCTGGACAGTACCAGTCGATCCTGTTTGATATCGTTGGGTGCGAGGATTTTGCTAATTCCCTGACGGTTGAAGAGGAAGGCGCGGCAACCCCGGCAGAAGCGTCAGCGTCGCCGGCCGGCGATGCGTACGAGACAGCCAAGGCAAACCTTGGTGTCAAGGCGATCGACGACCAAACGCTGGAGATTACTCTCAATCAGCCCGCTCCCTATTTCCCGACAGTAGCGAGCCTCTGGGTCTTCTACCCGGCAAAGCAGGAGCTGATCGAGCAGGGCGGCGAGAACTGGTGGAAGGATCCTTCGCTGCAAATCGGCAACGGCGTGTTCCAAATGACCCAGTACGAAGAAGAGCAACTTGTCGGCTTCACTGCCAATGAAAATTATTGGGGCGGCAGAGCGGCGCTCGACGGTATTGAGTATGTCTACCAGGGAGAATCGGCTGTTGCGCTAGAGGCGTACAGAGCTGGCGATTTGGACATGGTAGACCTTGACCCCACTCAGTTGCCAGCCGTGGAAGCCGATCCGGAGCTGGCAGATCAACTTGTGTCGTACCCGGTTGCCGCTACGTTCACGCTGAGCTTCAATCTGACACAAGAACCCTTTACGGACAAGAAGGTACGCGAGGCCTTCGGATATGCGTTCGACCGGGAAACCTACTGCGCGATTATCCGCTCCGGCGACTGCACACCTACCCTGAGCTGGATCCCGCCCGGGCTTCCAGGTTCTATCGAGACTGATGCCTATGCCTTTGACCCGGAGGCCGCTAAGGCCGCACTCGCGGAGTCGAGCTATGGAGGTCCGGAGAGGCTCCCCGAAATCCAGCTCTTCTACAGTAGTGATGATGCGGCAAACACGGCGCGAGCTGAATGGGTGGCCGGTCAATACCGCGAAATCCTTGGGGTAGAGCTCACCTTGGTGCCGACTGAAAGCACGGCCCTCGTTGCGCTCCGCAAGGAGGCATCGACCTTTCCACAGATGCTCTTGGTCGGTGGCTGGATCCAGGACTATCCGGATCCGCAGAACTGGCTTAGCGTCTACTGGAAATGCGAGGCTACGTTCGCGAAGCGGTTCGGCTACTGCAACCCGGAGTTCGACGCCCTGGTGGAGCAGGCGGACGCCGAGCAAGACGAGGCGACGCGCATGGAGCTCTACGAGCAGGCGGGACAGATTTTGGTGGACGATGCTCCAGGACCGTTTCTCTACAACCTTTCTAACAAAATGTTGGTGGATCCCAGCGTGACCGGATACACAGCAACTGTGCTCGACTTCGAGTGGCCAGGGCAGTTCACCTCGCAACTCACCATCGACAAGACAGCACCCTAGTGTTGCTCCAGGGGCGGCGCTCAAGCCGCCCCCCTTCCACGAGCAAGAGTTTCGAGTTCAACCGTTCGTCCGCACTGTAGTGAAAAATTCATGTCAGTAGCCGCGATACACACGTGTCGCGGCTACTAACATCGATGTGACCAAAGTACGTCAGGTCCTTGACCCGAGGCCATTATGTTTGGATTCGTGATTCGTCGACTCTTCTGGATCGTGCCAGTCATCATCGTGGTCGCCGCGGTGACGTTCTTTCTGATGTTCCAGGCTCCGGGAGGTCCATTTGACCTTGAGAAGCCAATGCCTGCAGCAGCGCAAGCCACGCTGAACGAACGGTTCGGCCTCGACAAGCCCGTGTGGATCAATCTGAACGAATTGCAGGATCGATGGGATGATGGGACCCGTAATCCGTTCTTGCTCGCCGGCGGTTATCTTGACACGCAGTTCTTCAACTATCTGCGGGGAGTGCTGACCCTCGACTTCGGTCCCACTTACGAGTCCAGGGGGTCGGAGACTGTTCAGGAAGTCATTGTCCGCCAGTTTCCGATCTCGCTTAGGATCGGCCTCGTCGGAGTTGTGTTTGCGCTCATAGTTGGGCTGCCGCTGGGAATTATCAGTGCGCTCCGTCAGAACACGTGGGTTGATTACATCAGCCTCGGCGTCTCAACGCTTGGGATCTCCGTCCCTACTTTTGTGAGCGGCCTCCTCCTCCTTATCTTCCTCAGTCAAACCTTCGGCGTATCCCCAATCAAGCGGCCAGAAGCATGGCAAGGGCTCTTTTCAACGGCGTATCTTCTGCCCGGTATGATCCTTGGTCTTGGCACGACGGCGTTCATCGCCCGCTTGACCCGCTCGAGTGTTCTTGAAGTCAAACGCCAGGATTTTGTTCGAACCGCGCGTGCGAAAGGCGTGGGTGAACGCCCGGTGGTGCTGCGTCATATTCTTCGGAATGCGTTGCTGCCTGTAGTCACAATCATCGGGCCCGCCTCAGCTGACCTCATCACCGGCTCGATCATCATCGAAACGATCTTCAATGCCCCCGGGCTCGGCAAGACTTTCGTCGATGCAATTGGAAAGCGGGATTACTCTCTCATCATGGGCGTAACGATCTTTTACGCTGTACTTATTGCACTCGCCAACGTGCTCGTCGATCTGGCTTATGGATTCCTCGATCCGCGCATCCGGACCCGGCGCTAGGAAGGAGGGGAGAATATGGTCACTGCAAACACCACCGCTCCGCTCGCTGCTGAACCACTCGGCCAGCATTCCGAGCGCGATCTGACCAGCATGCGGAAATCCCGCAGCTTGTGGAGCAATGCTCTACGTCGTCTGCGGCAGAACAAGATGGCGATGGCGGGTCTCCTATTCCTCGGCTTTCTGGTCCTTGTAGCAATTTTTGCCCCGTTGATTGCCCCGCATAATCCCATCAAGACAGATGTTGCTGCTGCAGGAACGTATCGAAAGGCGGCGTGGCTCAGCGACCCGAACCCCCTGCGGACGGGAAGTTGGGATTATCCGTTGGGCACCGATTCGATCGGGCGGGACGTTTTTAGCCGCCTGGTTTACGGGACGCGGGTTTCGCTGATCGTCGGCTTTATTCCAATGGTGGTGATCCTGTTCATCGGTGTGCCGCTCGGTCTCATCGCTGGATATGTTGGTGGCCGCCTGGATAATCTGCTAATGCGGCTTACCGATGTGGTCTATGCCTTTCCCGCGTTGCTTCTGGCGATCATCATGCAGATCTCCTTCCGCGATTACGCAGTCGGCAAGATGCTCAACGGGCTCGTTCTTCTCTTTATCAGTCTGTCGATCGTCAATTGGACTGGCGTCGCTCGTTTGGTACGCGGTGAAACGCTCTCCCTGAAGGAAAAGGAGTTTGTTGAGGCGTCGAAGACGAGCGGCGCAGGCGGCCTCAGGGTCATTGCCAAACACATCCTACCGAACGCCCTGGGCCCGATTATCGTTGCGGCTGCCTTCATCGTACCGGGCGCAATCATCTCTGAGGCTGTCCTGAGTTATCTGGGCGTTGGCGTGCGGCCAAGCACCGACCTGGACGCACCGTTCCCGACGAGTTGGGGACAGATGATCCTGGACGGCTCGAAGTCCTACACGGCACAGTCATGGATGCTGATCGCACCCAGTATCGCGGTCGCCCTCATTACGTTGTCATTCACCTTTGTGGGCGACGGCCTGCGGGACGCCCTCGACCCGAAGCAGTCCGAGGATTAGGGTCCTTGAACCAGATTATTTGGGTATGAGAACGCCGGTCGTTGTGCATCTAACCCCCATATCGCCGGTTGTCGCAGGGGGAACAGCCTCGGCTCGCCTTCCTTGACACTTCGGGAGCCGCATCCCTATACTTTGGCGCGGCCAAGGTGCTCGGGTGACTGTGCGCCGACGTAGCTCAATGGCAGAGCAGCTGTTTTGTAAACAGCAGGTTGCGGGTTCGACTCCTGTCGTCGGCTCCGGTATCGTGGGATTTCGGGGATACGAACAGCGACGGCCATATCATCTTCGGGTAGGTGCCTGAGTGGTTAAAAGGGCCTGGCTGTAAACCAGGTGCGAGAGCTACGGGGGTTCGAATCCCTCCCTGCCCACCGAACAAGCAACCGTTGTATCCGGTATTGGTTCGGGCCCATATAGCTCAGCTTGGTAGAGCGCGTCCTTGGTAAGGACGAGGTCTCCGGTTCAAGTCCGGATATGGGCTCCAGCTTGTTCAACGATGCGAGAGGATCCGAGCGGGGCCTCTCTATTTCGTGTGAGGGCTTGCGACTGGTGCATGCCAGACGAAGGAGTGGATGATTGTGGGTAAGGCGAAGTTTGAGCGGACGAAGCCGCATGTGAAT
>JAUJLY010000079.1 GCA_030447145.1 Thermomicrobiales bacterium | reverse complement strand
GCCAAGCGAGCAGTACGGCTCTATGAGGGAGGGTTGACGATCGATCAGGTGGTGGAACAGGTTGGCTATTCGTTTAGCACGATCCGTCGCACGCTCCACGCGAACGGGGTTGCCGTGCGGGAGCGGGGTGGCGGGAGACGGGTAATGCTGGATGAGTGATCGCGATGCGACGGTGGACGACAGACGTGGGAGCCGACGTCGAAGGGAACGTGTCGCATCGTCATCATTATGTGATCACCCGGGGTGACTTCCACCGGCAGGCGATACGCGAGGATGAAGCTCGGGATGCGGTTCGCATACCGAATGAACTCGACGGAGGCCGTTGAATGTATCCCACGGGACGTGCAGTCAGTGATGGTGAGGTGATCACCATTCGGGAGGTGGTCAGGAGTGGCTGGTCTCATGGCATCCGGCAGGTGATCCGCCGACCGGCACGCCGCATGGCTCTGCGGCGCTGTGCTTTGCGTCAGCCCAGCAGATTGTGCTGGTGAGTCGCGATGGTGACAACTGGGGACTTCCAGGCGGACGCCCGGAAGGCACTGAGACATGGTACGAGACCCTTTGCCGGGAAGTCATGGACGAGGCTTGTGCCAACGTTCAGGAGGCAAGGCTCCTCGGGTTCAATCGCAGTCGCTGTGTGGCTGGGACTCTAGAAAGTCTCGTGCTGGTCCGCGCATTCTGGCAGGCCACGGTCAAACTGGCGCCGTGGTACTCAGTCTTTGAAATGCCATTTCGCCGCGTCTTCCCAAAATCAGAAGTACGACAGATCTTGCTGAAATTCCACCCAAACGGCGACACACCTGTCCTGCTTCGCGCCTTTGATGAAACACGCGACCACTAAGATTTTCGACTTCGTGCAACTGCTGACATCGAACTCGTTGCTGGTGCCAACACCTGCATCATCCGCTCAGAAGGACGCAGACCAATTGGCCTGTGCTGGAAGTCATCATTTCTCTAGCCACAATGCCTTTCGTACGCGAATACTTTAATCAGGTATCATGTCTGTCGCAATCACACCTTCCAATCCAGTCTTGGCAGGTTCTGCAGTTTTGTGTCCCTTTCGCGAAATTGCTCAACCCTGAGGAGAAGCCGCGTGCCTGTGACGAGACATGCTTTTACCAAGGTGGCCTCAAACAGCCATTGGCAATTCTTCGCGACCCTCTCTCGGGCATCCCGTGGACTTGCGTTGACCTGGTTCACCTTGATTGTCGTCCGGGGACTGCTGCCGATCGGATTGGTTCTGGCGATCGGTGAGGTCGTGGCCGCCGTCGGGACCGGAACCTCCCTGGTCGGTGGGCTCAGCGTCATCGTGATCGTGTTTACGTTGTCACAGATCCTGGCTTCGGTACATGCGCAGATCGGCGTCAACCTTGGCGACCGAATGTCAACCTATCTCCAAGATCAATTGCTCAATGCAACGCTCTCCCCCAATGGACTTCGGCATATGGAGTCACCCGACCTGGCCGACAGCCTGTCCGCTGCGCAGGATTTCGACCTTGGACGATCGGGCCCGCCAATGGACATCTCGATCGGCATTATTGCGGGTGGACTCGTCGAATTTGTGATCGGCCTGGGACAGGTAGGAGTCCTGGCTGCCTATCGATGGTGGGTCGCACTGGTCGTTGGGGCTGTATGGATGTCGACTCATTGGCTGCTGAGGGACAGCATGACGGCATCACGACTTGATGAGCAAATCCAGTTTGCCCAGCGGAGGGCCGAATACACCTATCGACTGGCAGTCGATCCGCCCGCTGCGAAGGAAATTCGGTTGTTCGGACTGAGTGGATGGACCGTGGATCAATTCGTTGAGAACTCTCGTCAGCTCATCGACCTTCGGTGGAAGGCGATGCGACTCCGTCAGAAATCCATGGTGTGGTCAATTCTCCTTTTGGTCGGAATGAACATGGGTCTGTTTGGACTGCTTGCGAGGGATGCAGCCAACGGCGCACTTGATCTTGGACAGATCACGGTGTTTGCTCAGGCCGCTGTTGGAGCCGCAGCGTTGGCGTTCGGGGGGCTGAATTGGGCATTGCCGCCCGCGGCGGAGTCTGTCGCACTCATCACCAATTTGCGTCAATCGATGGAATCGGAAGGGCAATTGCTCGATGGAGACATCTCCGCTCACAGCCTGCCTAAGCGTGCGATCACCTTCCAAGAACTGACGTTTTCCTATCCAGGTGGCAGCGCTCCAGTACTCGATGGATTGAATCTCGCCATCGAAGCCGGAAAATCGATCGCAATCGTTGGGGTGAACGGCGCGGGCAAAACCACTTTGATCAAACTGCTCTGCAGACTTTATGACCCGGATCACGGAGCCATTGAGGCTGACGGTACAGACTTGCGAGACCTCGACATCGCTTCGTGGCGCTCCCGACTCTCGGTGATTTTCCAGGACTTCGTGCACTATGACCTCTCGGTGCGGGACAACGTCGCTCCTCATGGCGCTCCAGACCAGCTCATCTGGGAAACATTGGCGGACGCGGGGATGAGTTCCATTACCAGTCTCGACACCATCCTCGCTAAGGGCTACGACGGTGGGACAGATTTGTCGGGTGGGCAATGGCAACGCATCGCCATCGCCCGAGCACTGTGTGAGATCCGGCAAGGAGCAGGGGTCGTCATCCTTGACGAGCCCACTGCCCAACTCGATGTTCGGGGAGAGCTGGAGATCTTCGACCGGATCCTGGAGGCCACAAAAGGCAAGACCACGATCCTGGTTTCACATCGGTTCTCGACGGTGCGACGAGTCGACAAGATCGTGGTCCTTGAAGGAGGACGTGTCATTGAGCAAGGGAGTCATGATGCATTAATGGCTACCCAGGGTCGGTATCGGGAGATGTTTGATCTCCAGGCTTCCCGGTTCACCGTGGGTGAGGGCTGAGATGAATCACACGACGCGACCTAGCGATCCCCTCCCTGGCTCCATCGATGCGCTTTGGCGATCCTTACGACACGGGTACAAGGCAGAACCACTGTTATTGGTCGTTGCGGGAGTGATTAGTCTTACTGCCGCAGCAGTCGATGCACTTTTCGCCGTCGGGTTGGCGCTACTGGCGAGTGCAGTGGAGGCCGACAATCAGTCGCACATGCTGGTTGCTGCCGTAGTGCTTGCCGGATTGGTGTCAGGCAACTGGGTATTCCAGGTCGTCGGTGACCGATTGAACCGCCGCCTCACCGAACGCGCGAGCGTCTATATCGAATCTCACGTGGCTCGCCTGCAGTCATCAATTGGAACGCTGGAACATCACGAGCGCGTCGACTACCTGGATCGACTATCGCTGCTGCGAACCCAGGCTGCTGCGTTGAGCGAACTCTATGGATCGCTTTTCAACACCGCGGGAGCCATCGTCAGGCTGATCATCACGCTGGGCTTACTTGTCTCCGTCAATCCACTGCTCGTCCTGCTGGCGGTGTTTGCGTTGCCGGCATTGATGGTCTCAAATTGGCGAGGTGGTGCAGAGCATCGGGCAAGAGAAGCTCTTGGGCAACAGGAACGACGCGCCAGGCAATTACTCCTGGTAGGCACGTCGCCGGTGGAAAGCAAGGAGATACGAGTTTCGGGCCTTGCCACCTGGCTCCGGGAGCAACGCTCCGACGTCTGGAACGCCCGCTACCAGAGACTCGCCCGCGTGGGATGGGTGTCCGCCGTTGTTCGGGGAGGGGCGATGGCGTTACTTGGCCTTGCTCTGGTTGGTGCGGCCGCCTACGTGGGGACACGCCCGAACGCATCGGCAGCTGAACTCGTGCTGGTGCTCGTGGCGGGTGGTCGATTGTCGCAGTATATCGGGCAGGCGGCCTCTGACATGCACTTCTTTCGGACCATTTGGCTGGATTGCTCTCGACGGCTGGCGTGGCTTGAAGACTTTGCAGCTCTGAACCGGGGAGGCGAACAGGAAGTTCCTCCATCACGACTTACGCACGGGGTGCAATTTGAGCATGTCAGTTTTCAGTATCCGGGTGCCGACAGATATGTACTCGAAGACGTCAACCTGGTGTTGCCGGCCGGGAAGGTTGTTGCGATCGTCGGCGAGAACGGGGCGGGCAAGAGTACGCTGGTCAAGCTTCTCTGTGGGTTTTATCAGCCCACCGACGGTCAGATCTTGATCGATGGCACGGATCTCCGGGAGTTGGATCTGATCGCCTGGCGCCAAAGGCTGTCTGGGGCATTTCAAGACTTTTTCATGCTTGAGTACCCGGTGCAACAGTCGGTGGGTGTTGGTGATTTGCCAAACATTGATAGCACTAGGCAGGTAAGCGCCGCTGTCACGCGAGCTGGTGCGGGCCAGCTGGTGCGGGAATTGCCCAGCGGGCTTGAGACGCGACTCGGTGTTACGTGGCAATCTGGCGTTGGTTTGTCGCATGGCCAATGGCAGAGGATCGCGCTCGCACGCGGGTATATGCGTGAGACTCCTCTCGTCTTGCTCCTCGACGAGCCTGCGTCGGCGCTGGATGCGGAGACGGAACATGCGCTCTTCGAGCGGTACGCTCAGGCTGCCAGAGCAGATCAACGAGCTGCATTGGGCGGCATGACGATCCTCGTGTCTCACCGATTTTCCACCGTCCAGATGGCGGATCTGATCGTCGTGATCGTCGGGTCGAGGGTTGCAGAGTTTGGCCAGCATGAAGAGTTGATGGCCCAGGACGGGACATACGCCGAGCTGTATAGTCTTCAGGCCGCCTCGTACAGATAAGTGCTAATGGATAACCCCACGGGAGACGTCCTGCCCATTTGTCCCTCGTCGCTAGCAGCCCCATCGTTGAAACACGCGAGGAGTTCACGATGAATCTTGCAACGATCACGTCCATTATCTGGGATCCGGATACGGATGCGATCGTGGTACGAGGCAATCACCGCGGACACACGCTGCCCTCGCTATCCGTCTTCGATGCCAGCTTTGGGGCATCACTCTCTGGTGCCATTCGGGATGCGCTGGGGCTCACAACGTTTCTGCTCGAGAATCTCGATCAGGCTGTCTACGTCGTAGTATGTCGGGGTCCTCATCAACTCACCGGGCCTGACTATAAGTGGGTGCCAACTACCGACTCGGGGCTGTCGGCTGCGGACGAGTTTTGGGTTTTGAGATGGTTGGGGCGTCGCGAATGCCCGCTACGGCCCTGGTTCGAACTGGAGTGGATGGACCGTGTGCTTACGTACATCGATGCCGTCCAGGCCGAATTCGGAATGGCCAGGATTGGACACGTCTCCCAGATCAAGCACTGGGCGCTGTCCAGCGTCATACGCATTGAGACGACGAAGGGAGCGGTTTTTTTCAAGGCCGCGTCATCGGGTGCGGCGATCGATCCGATTTTGCTTGGCCGTCTCGCGGCTCGATGGCCGAAGTCCGTCCCGACGCTGCTGGCGCATTCGCCGCAGAACAACTGGTGGATAACCGAAGACCATTGCGCTCGAGAGGGACCTGCCCTGACTTTTGAAGAACGCCTCGCATGTATCGAGCTACTTGCACATATGCAGATCGATACAGCGACCGATTCTTCAATCCTAAGTGGTCTACCAATCAAACGTTGCTCTTTGGATCAGTTCGCCGGGTCTATTCCCTCACTACTGGAACGGCAGGATCGCTGGAATACGGCACCAGCCGATCATGAACACTGGTGGCCGCTTGACGACGAACAACGAAACACCTGGTGCTCGCTGGGTCCCACTCTAATCGAACATGTGCACGCCTTAGCCGACCGGACGGCGGCGCTCGGCATTCCGCTGACGTTGATCCATGGCGACGTTCACCTTGGGAATATGGCAGCAAGAGATGGAGTTCCCATCTTGCATGACTGGGCGAACGGGATGGTCGCCCATCCGTTCTTTGACTTGGCCATGATGTTCAAATCAGTGGACGACGACGTCGCTCAGAAGTGCTTGACGTCTTACCTCGGACCATGGCATCAGGCGGGGTGGGACCTGAATGACCTTTGGATGCTTTGGCACGTTGCGAAGCCGGTCAGCGCGCTCTTCGAGGTCGACCGAGCCTTGCAACTGTGCGATGCGCTTGGGGAGGCACATCAATTCTCCATGATTTCGGTTCTCTACGGCTGGAGTCGCCGCCTTCTGGGATCGGTCCTCGATGGGTCACCCACTTCGTATGCTTGGTCGACAAGTGGAATTGCTGCCAAGCGATGAGGTAGCGGGGATGGCGTGTCTGGAAGCCAGGTGGCTCAAAACCGTGCCCGTCTACCCTGCCACAGACACCACATGCGTCCGTTGGTGAGATATCGACCTCTGACTCCTAGATATCCACTATTAACTCATAGGATCGGGTTCCCGGACCGGGGTCAACTATCCGTCCGGACTTATCTTCCAATCGAGACCGTGCTGCTGGACGAAGGCGACCTCTGCCTGATAGTGCGCCAAATGTCCGTCATCGATCAGTCGCTGATAGGCGGCGTCCCCTTCAGCGGCTCGATCGACGAGTGTTTCGCACATTGCGCGAAGTCGACGCTCAACGAACAGCATAAGGTCGCCCGCGCGCTCCAGCCCATAGCTGTCGCACAGCAACCGAAGTCGGCGGCGACGGTTGTCGGCGTGGCGTATCGCCTCGTAGAGAACGGTCGTGCCGTCGGCCAGGGGGACGAACTGCGCCAGCGGGACAAACGTATAGGCTGCGTAGGCCACGTCCCAGATGCGAGGTCCGGGACCGGCCGTATCGAAGTCAATGAAGGCACGTGGTTGGCCATTGACGAACACCGTGTTGTAGGGGGCCACGTCATTGTGGCAAATGACCTCATAGTGCGAAGGGTCTGGATAGACCTGTTGCCATTGCGCATCGGGTGAGTCATACGTAACGGTGGCGTCGTGCATGCGGCGCAGCAAACGTCCGGCCTGACGCAGTGTTGTGTCCGAGCACATGCTCGGCTGGAGTGGATAATTGCCCACCTCGCCGGGTATGAAGCTCAGGATTTCCCGATCCTGGTCATCGATACCGAGGAACCGGGGAGCACCATCGAACCCCTGAGCCTCCAGGTGCTGGAGGAGGCCATGGACCGCGACGCTCCAAGGACCCTGGTGGCGTCGCACCGTGGTCCCGACTCGGACAACCTGAGAGATGTTTCCACCGTGCAGTGGTGACTCAGGGTATGTCACGTCCGACGTTCTCCCATCATCATTGCACAGGCGTCGAAGAACGGTCCGTCTGTGAGACTCCGTATTTGCTCGTTTGAGAGACCCACATCCCGGGACCACCGACCTTGCAATCAACAGAGAAGTGCCTCACCGGTTGAGCTGCATCGTGATGTTCGCGAACCGATCGTGAATCCACCCCGCGTCAATCGCTGGCCAAGGCGCGAAGTACACCCGATCGGTCTCGCCTTCGATGCCGCCGCGGACGTCTCGTCCGGTGCGCGTGATGGTGATGGTTGTTCCACTGACACTGACATAACGCGCATGTTGCAGCTTCTCAACCGTCCCCGTCACGTCCGCAGCGAGCATGCGGCCGCGCGCGTGTTCCGCCAGGTGATCAACGGTTGCGGTGGTGTCGGTCCATACTCGGCTGAGCAACTCGATCATGGGGCCGGTGAGACCGGCACTTCGCCACGCTGCGATATAGGCATCATCGCGCGCTCGCTGCAGCGCATAGATCGCATATTCCAGTTGCACTGGTGGCGTTTGGCGGGGATCAAACCGTCGGAGATGCGGCACCCGATCTTGATGCGCTTTCACCGCTGGCTCTGGTGCCTCGTGTTGTCGCCTGGTGATGTCGGTCAGCGTGGTCGCGAGTCGCTCAAGGTCATCAGAGGAAAGCGTATAGCGATCCTCAGCATAGTCGTTCGCCGCCCGTTCACCCTGGGTGAGCAGGTCACGCCCCATGGATGTCAACACGTATGCGTCCGCCGTCTGATCGAGATACCCATGGTGAACCAACTGAGGTAATCCATTGAGGAGTGGATCGATAGTGCGGTACGGATCACGGGCATGCGTCCGCAACTCGCGGAGCGAGACGGGTTCATCACCTCGTTCGATCGCCACGCGCCGTAGGAGCAAGTAATCCTCCAGCGTGAGCGGTTCGGGCAACATGGCGGCTGGTGTCCAGCCAGCACGTCGTTTGTGTGCATATTTGGGCAAGAGGTCGACGATCGCGCGCCGGTGGGTCATTTCTCGATCGAGCATGGCGATCCCTTCAACTGGCGAGTTTAAACCTGCGGTATTGAAAGGCTCTCTGCGATGTTTCGAAGCTGGATCCGCGATCGGACCAAGAGAGGTGTCATAGAGTTGATCTCAGTGTCCGCCATGATAATCCCGCTGCGCTCGCTTTCTGGCGGGCGCAAGGCTTCACCTTGCAAGTCTTTCAGTTGCGCCGGTATCTGAATGCCTCATAGATCTAGATTTGAGACCACTGGATATCAGTCACTCGTGGATAGGCGGCAGAGTGGAGGTCACAGCTCTATTCGTTTCCCTTTAGGCGTGCGCTTATCCACTTCGACATTCGCGATCGTCCGAGAGGTCGTGAACCGGAGGACGAGGTGATACCAGGATTGCTTTGATCCATGAGCGTGACCGTGCGCATCGGTGCATTCCGTCCTTCTGGTCATCGCGGCATTGCCCGCTGAAGATCATAGCGATCCAATCCTGGACCGAGCCCGTTCGTCACGATGCCAGTCGTTTCAAGGCCATGATGCACGAAAAACCCGTGGACCGGCTTGGTGGTCGCGACACGAACCCTGCTTGCCTCGGTTCGCTCGGCAATCCACTCCATCCGGGCCTCGAGGAGCGCACGACCCCATCCTTGCCGGTGATAGGCAGCGTGCACCATGCCCCAGCGCAACCAGGCCGTCTGTCCATAATCAGTAAGCGTTACGGCCCCAAACGCCACTGGATCACCTGGCATCTTGTGACCACCCACCCAGGCCGGTCCTGGCAAACACATAGAAGAACGCGGCGGCAGCAAAGATGATCAAGGCCCAGCGCGCCGGCCCATCGACGAAGATGGCAGCGAGGATGATGGCGACCTGGACGATCGCTGCAAACCTACCGATGACGCCGATTGGGCTCTGGAGAGTGAACCACTCCTTGCGGGGCGTTATTGAACCAGATTCCTGTTCTGACCTCATCCATCCCATCTCGGCCGAGACAGGAATGGGATGAGCGCAGGAGAGTCCCCCCCATCGCCCAACAGGAGTCCGCCCATACAATTTTTGTCTTCACCATGTAGGCACTATTCGGCCAATCCTTACTCTCTGTGCTGAGTTTACCAGTATTAATTCGAGCCGCAGTGGTCTATGCCTAACATCCGTGCCTGCTACAAACTCAGAAACGGTCGTTTTTGGGATTCAATGACGCTATCTCGACTGCCGCACTTGAGAAGCGAGATCCCAACTGGATGATCGTTGCCACTTTTCAGATCGCTGTGCCATCGCGACCCCCAACGCGCGGTGGGTCGGCACAACCCACGCCAGAATGCCGCACCAGTGCTTCGTATCGATCAATTTCCCTCCCGCT
>JAUJLY010000005.1 GCA_030447145.1 Thermomicrobiales bacterium | reverse complement strand
AGGATACGCGCCAGTAAGTCCTGGCCCATGGAGTCCGTGCCGAGCACCCGGCCCTCACTCCCGGGCGTCAGGCTCGTCGTGTATTTGAACGGAGAGAAATAGAGCTCACTGTAGACGAGCGGCCCAACAAAGCAGAGCAGGATGAAAAAGATGAAGATGAACAGACCCGCCATGGCAAGACGGTGATGACGAAACTGTCGCCAGGCATTTCCCCAGAGCGTGCGTTGGGGGCGAACCCGCAGCGCTTCTGCACTTGCCAGGGTCTTTCGGTCCTCTCGCTGCTCTGTAGCAAGCAGCGTTGGCGATGAGTTCTCTGCCATGAATCATTATCTCCCCGGTCGATAACACACCGCATCTGGAATTCTGCCGGTGACCTGTAACGACTATTGGTACTTGATGCGCGGATCCATGATCGCGTAGAGGACATCCGCAACGATATTGAAGAGCACGACCGCCACCGCAATGCCGAAGGTGATCGCCATCACGACGGGAATGTCCTTGGAGGACAGGGCCTTAATGAGCGCGCTGCCGATTCCCGGGATCAGGAAGATCTGCTCGGTGATGACCGCTCCACCGATGACGCCGGGCAGCTGCAAGGCGATGATCGTGATCACTGGAATCAACGCATTTCGCATCGCGTGGAGGACGATCACGGCCTGCTCCCGCAAACCCTTCGCGCGGGCTGTACGGATGTAGTCCTGGTTGATCGTCTCCAGCATCGAGGCTCGAACAAAGCGGGTAAGCTGTGCCGAGCTAAAGAGCGCCAGTACCGTGATGGGCATGATCGACTGTTTCAGGAGCGGCCAGACTCCCGAAACGTTGGAATTGTAGATAAATGGCAGCCAGCCGAGTTTCACGCTGAAGAGGAGGATGAGCAGCAAACCGGAGAAGAAGGTCGGAATGCTGAAGCCGATAAACGCAAAGGTCGTTGCGATGTTGTCGAACCAGGAGTACTGCTTGATTGCGGAGATGACGCCGACCGGAATCGCGATTGCGATGCCAAGCAGGAACGCCGTGCCGGAAATGGAGAGTGACACGGCAAGGCGGTCAAGCAAATAATCCTTCACCGGTACACGGGAGGTGAAAGACGTTCCCCAGTCAAACTCGAGAAAGTAGGCTCTCGCCCACTTGAAGTACTGGATGTAAAGCGGGTCATCGAGACCATAGCTCTCGCGGATGCGCTGCCTGACCTCTGGCGAGACATTGGGGTTGGCCGCCAACTCGCCTAACGGGTCGCCCGGCGCGATGAAGATGATCGAATAGATAATCATGCTGATCGCGATCAACGTCACGACCGAGATGAGGCTACGACGAATCAGGTACCGGCCCACAGCGGCCTCCTTCGGAGTTTGCTCGAATTCCCGACAAGCGTGGTCCTGTCTGCAGGACCATGTTCAACCGTGTTTGCCGATTCCCCACTACCTGGCTGGATGGATCGCCGCGGTTCTCGAAGCCGCCCCCGTGCGCCGGAGCTTCTCATACATGTAGGCTGCCATCGGATGGTCGGGGCCCCATTGCCCCATCCGCGTGGAAATTCTTGTCATGCTACGGAAAAAGAAGAGCCTTCGTCAAGGTAACGAAGGAATCGGGGATGCTCTCCGTTGCGTGCCAGCGTCCAACCACCCTGCCCGTTCCATGGGGATGTGTGCCTCGTGCACAATGGCGAGATCGACGCTGCACTGTTCCGGATGGGTGTACCATCCCAGCAACGAGGTAATCTCATGACCAGAAAGACTTCCGAGGCGATAGAGCGTAGGCGGCGACTGGCCGGCCTGCACGGCGGCCTTGTTGTTTCATGCCAGGCACGGCCCGGAAACCCGTTGCATGGGGCGGCAACGATGGCGCTCATGGCACAGGCGGCAGAGATTGGCGGCGCCAGGACCCTCCGCGTGAATGGTGCGGAGGATATTCGTGCGGTCATGAAGGCAACGTCGTTGCCGGTACTCGGCATCAACAAGGTTGAGTATGAGGATAGCCCGGTGACGATCACACCGACCGTCAAGGATGCAGAGGCGATCCTGGAAACAGGTGTGCCGCTTGTTGCGCTTGATGGGACCAACCGGTTCCGCCCGAATGGCGAGCACCTGGCGGACATTATTCGCGTGATCCATGAGCGGGGGGCCCTCGCCTTCGCCGATCTCGCCACCCGGGAGGATCTCGCGGGTGCAGTGGACGCGGGTGCAGATGCCGTAGGAACGACCCTCAGCGGATACACCCGCGAAAGCAAGACGGAATCCGTCGACCCGGATTTTGGCCTGTTGACCTGGCTCGTGAAGTACTCGCCGGTACCGGTTTTCGCGGAAGGACGCATCTGGACACCCGAGCAGGCCGCGGAGGCGCTGCGGATCGGTGCCTCGTTTGTGGTCGTGGGTACGGCAATCACCAACCCAATGGCAATCACTTCCCGCTTTGTGTCAGCCATGCAGCCCTGATGCGACCATGACGCGAGACCTGATCCTGGCCATCGACGGTGGCCAGACCTCGACCAGAGCAATCCTTGCCCAGCGGGATGGAACGATCCTCGGTGAGGGAAGCGGCACACCATGCGATCACATTCATGGCCCGAACGGACGGGAAACCAACCGGCTTGCCATCCAGGGAGCCGCGCTCGATGTCCTGCGGGCTACCGGCCGTGAAGCAGGAGAGATCGTCGCGACAGGTATGGGCCTGACCAGTGCGGCACGAGAGCATCGGGCCAGTCACGTCTTCGAGGCCATCGTGCGCGAGCTCTTCAGCCCGGAGACAATCTGGGTCGATGCCGACTATGTCTCGAACCTGTACGGCGCGTCGGCAGGCGCCCACGGCGTCGTGGTGATTGCTGGAGGGGGTTCGATTGGGTACGGAGTGGACACCAGGGGGAATGAAGCCGTAACAGCCGGCCTGGGCTACCTCTTGGGCGACGAAGGCAGTGCCTGGTATATCGGTTTGCAAGCGGTCATTGCCGCTACGCGTGCCAACGATGGGCGCGGCAACCCTACGGCGCTTCTCCCCTTCGTCTGCCAACACTACGGGCTCGATTCTGTGCGCGAGATCATTCGCGTGGTCTACGCGGATGCCTTCACCCGGGATCAGGTGTCGTCCATCGCACCGGAGGTCGTGCGCATCGCGGGGTACGACGCCGTCGCTCGGGAGATCGTCATCACTGCGGGCCAGAAACTCGCCGAGATTGCGCTTGCCGCCATCCGCATCCTCTATCCAGCGGGGGATTCCGTCGACGTTTACCCGACAGGCGGTGTCTTCGCTGCCGGGCCACTCATCACCGAACCGTTCACGTCATGCCTCTCAAAGGAATGGCCGACAGCGACCACTCGCGAGCCCCGGTTTCCGCCCGTTGTCGGCGGTCTACTGCAGGCAGTGAAATCGCTCGGCGACGAGATCACCCCGGCATTGCTCGATCGTATCGAGCGAACGCTTTGCGAGAAGTGAGCCCGAGCGGACGAAATGCCGTCATCCCGATTGGCCGGTTGCGCTTGCAGGCTGTCCTCCAGGGACAGAGCGGTTGCATGTGTGTAGCGGACGACTTGACGCAGCAGTAGCCTACGCTGAGCCTGCCGAATGGGTCCCGTGCCCCCTGTCAGGAGGACATTGCTGCATTGGTGGACACGAAAAGGCTGCAAGCACCGCAAGTCCTCTGCTACACCCTCCTGCTGACGCATCATCCTCGTTGGGAATCACTGTAATGTCCGTGCCATCGCCTGCTAGCCCGTCTGGAAGCCCCTTGGCGAAGGTGGATGCGCCGTGTGATAGACTCTCGGAGTTGCGCGCCATGTTGGCGCGGTGGTTGTGTTGTGCCCGATGGCGTTCCCGACTGCAAGCGTTTCAGGAAGTAGGAGTTGCGCTCATGGCTAATGAGCTGATTCTGATGGCCGAGCCGCGGACAATTCACGGCAAGAAGGTCAAGCGCCTTCGTCGTGAGGGTCTCGTGCCGGGCGTCGTCTATGGTCCGGTTGTTGACGAGACAGTCTCCGTCTCGGTGAACAGCCGCGATTTCAACAAGTTTTTCATGGCCCATGGCCACTCAACCATCTTCACCCTGACATGGGATGGTGGCGCACAGCCAGTGCTGATCCGCGAGGTTCAGCGGGATCCGGTACGCCAGGACATCCTCCACATCGACTTCTTCGCGCCGAACATGACCGTGACGCTGCGACAGTCTGTGCCTGTCACCCTTCACAACCAGGGTGAGATCGAGGAAGGTGGGGTGCTCCAGACGGTCCTCACCGAAATCGAGGTCGAGGCCCTGCCGGCCAATCTCCCGCACGAGATTGCGGTCGATGTCTCTGGTCTCACGGCCATCGGCAGCTCCCTCCACATCGCCGACATTACGCCTCCCGAGAACGTCCAGATCGTGACCGACCCGGAAACAACGATCGCATCGGTCATCCATATGGCCGTCGAGGCTGAGCCGGAAGTGGAAGCCGAAGCTGAGGAAGGTACAGAGGCCGAAGCTGCCGAGGGCGAGGAATCCGCCGAAGGCGGCGAGGAAGCATCCTCAGACGAGGAGTAACCCTCCCCTTCTGCACTCCACCAGCATGCGAAAACGGGCCACCGGTGATTTTCACCGCCGGCCCGTTTTGCATTACGGCTTCGTTTTCCAGCTGCATAGAGCGATTTGTCATGAGATTGATGCTTCAGACCTGCCAGGCAGAGGGTGTTGCGAAGCGCTCGCTGCCGCTTTTCGCCTTGCAGGCTCAGCCGGGGGCTCGCTGCCGCAGCAATCTCGACCCTCGCGGCATGCCAGGAGGACATTGCTGCATTCGTGGACGCAAACAGACAGCATGCCCCGCAAGTCCTCCGCTACAGACGACAGACGTGACAGAGATGCAGCCTCTTTGAAAACTGCCCAAAGTCTAGAAATGGCTCGCTGCACTACTGGCGTAGATCTCGTCCCATAGCCTTCGCGCGGGTTCCGGGCGCACAAAAAGGCCGGCCCACGCGGGCCGGCCTTTTTGCTTTGGGCATCACGGCTGTTCCGTGCGCTAGGCGCGCGAAACCTCCACCGTGATGCCCGTACAATCGCTACTCATGGGCATCACCTCCTTTACCCTGATCGGTTGGAGTCGTGAGCGTCCGGTCGGCGGTGCTCCCGACCTCGTGGGAACTTTAACACGCACGTCCATCCAGCGTCAACATATATTGCGATCTATTCCCGACCATCCGACCAGGCGTAGGATGCGGAAATCCGGTTCGTGAGTGACGGAATCTGTGCCCGCACACGCGCCAGCTCCTCCAGCTCCAGAGTTGCCGTGACCACCGTCGGGATGTCTCCTGCCTGCGCCAGCACAATGCCCCACGGATCGACCACCATGGAGCTCCCATAGCACATGCGATTCGGGGGATGGCTCCCTACCTAGGCCGCAGCGACCATGAAGACGCTGTTCTCGATCGCACGTGCCCGGATCAGTGGCTCCCAGTGATCCTTGCCGGTCATCAGGGTAAAGGCCGATGGGAGCATGATGATCTCCGCGCCGCGGAGCGCGAGAATGCGGAAGAGCTCGGGAAACCGGATGTCGTAACAGATGGCCAGTCCAACCCGGACGCCGTCCAGGTCGAACGTCACCATCTCCTCGCCGGGTTCGATGGTGTCCGACTCCCGGTAGGCCGCGTGGCCGGTGATATCGACATCGAAGAGGTGCATCTTTCGGTACCGGGCAACGATATCTCCCGAGGGGTCGAACAAGACGGTGGCGTTATAGAGCTTGTCATGCTCGGACACCCGCTCGTGAATGCTCCCTGCGTGCAACCAGATGCTGTGCTCACGCGCCTTGTCGGCGAGGAGCCGCGTGAGGTCCCCGGGAATCGGCTCCGCAGCCGCATGATCCCCATTGCCCGTCCCAAGATGGGTCCATGTCTCAGGCAGCGTCACGAAGCGCGCACCCATCCGTGCCGCACGATCGATCCCGGCCAGCGCTTCGGCAATATTGGCCCGCTTGTCATCTTGCGAATTCGTCTGGACGACACTGATGGTCAGGACGGAAGGAAACGTTCTGTGCTCATGGCAATCCTCCGGATATCGGGATGTTTGTCCCATCATCGCACGTGAACCTAGACGCCGAGCAGTGACCGCAGCTCCAGGACCGTATCTGCATGCCCGGCGATGACACAGTCGTGGTCCGGAGCGTGGTGCACTACACCACCAGCCTCCTGCACTATCAGCGCGCCACCGACGAGATCCCAGACCTCGTTCCTGTAGGCGACAAAGGCACCGATGTGACCGGCAGCCACCAACCCCCAGTCGATGGATGGCGACCACGTTCGCAGGACGCGCTTCGTTGCCCGCTCCATCGACTCCATCGCGCGGGTACGAAAGGGATCGTCGTAGCACACGGCATAGCCCTGGGTCCAGGAGAGCGTAGCCCGGTTCAGTGGTGGTGCCTCGCCGAGGGTCAGGCGGCGTTCTCCCCGAATCGCCCCGCCATCGCGAATGGCCGAGGTGGTGATATCCCGCACGCTGTCATGAACCACCGCGACAACCGGTTCATCGCCGAGACATGCGGTGAGACAGACGCCGAACATGGGCAAGCCCATCACGTAGTTATTCGTGCCGTCCAACGGGTCAACCAGCCAGCGAACCGCAGCATCCCGGTCACCATGCCGGCCCGATTCCTCACCAAGGATTGTGTGATGCGGAAATGCATCACGGATTCCGGCGACGATCCGGCGCTCGGCCTCGTGGTCCACCCGCGTGACAACGTCCGAGCCATTGCCCTTGGCCTCGATCCCGAGGTTGCCCTCAAGCTCCGCTACCGCATAGCGGCCAGCCGCCTGTGCCAGGCGGACTGCAACATCCCGCATGGAGTTGAGCTCAGCTTCCATCACATCCCCCCCGATTGACGACATTGTTCGACGGATGAGCATACGCGATTCCGTCGGGTACACTCGGGCTGATGCGGGGAAGGATGGGCATGGAGTTTTTCTGGATTGGGATCGGTGGATTTCTCGGGGCGAACGCGCGCTACTTCCTTGGTCACGCGATCACGCACCGACTGGGAACACTTTTCCCCTACGGCACCCTGATCGTCAACCTGACGGGAGCTTTCCTGATCGGCGTGATCGTCACAGTCCTGACCGACCGCGTCGTCGATGATCGCCTCTGGAGGCAACTGGCGGTGACCGGGTTCCTCGGCGGATACACCACCTTCAGCAGCTACACCTACGAAGCCGTCCGCCTTATACAGGAGGGCCGATGGTCAGTGACGCTGCTCTACGTCATTAGTAGCAATCTCCTCGGGCTCCTCGCCTGCTTCGTAGGAGTGTGGGCGACGAAAGCAGTCAGCGCCTGATACTCAGTGCTGGTGGGTCTGCCCATGCCGAGGATTCAGGGAAGGCACCGGGAGCGCCATCCGGCATGCATTGCGCCCCTCCTCGGTATCCAGTGAGCAACCGTCAAAGCGTCTCATGGAATCATCGAGTATTTCAGGCTGCAACGTCACATGGGCAATGCCGAAGTGCTCACGGAGTGGGTGCGTACACTGGTCAAGCAGCTGATGCCAATCCCTCCCGGCCGTTATCTCAACGTGAGCGCTTAAGGCAATGAGCCCGGAGGTCACGGTCCAGATGTGCAGATCGTGCACGCCCGAGACTCCCTCGACTTGAGCCATCACCGCGCGTACCTCCATCGCATCGATCCCCTTCGGTGTTGCCTCAAGGAGAACCTCGACCGATTCTCTCAACAACTTCCACGAACTCCAGAGAATAAGCAGCCCGATACCGGCGGAGAGGATCGGGTCGGCCAGATACCATCCCGTCGCGAGCATCACCAGTGCCGCCACAATTGCGCCGACCGAACCCAACATGTCACCCACGACGTGCCAGAACGCACCACGGGTATTGAGGTTGTGCTCGTGACCACCGCCGCGCATCAGGACCCAGGCCGACACCGCGTTTGCCCCAGGCCTGCCGAGGCCACCGCCAGCATCGGCCCGCTGTCGACCTCCGGTGGCGCGCCAATACGACTAAAGGCCTCCCAGAATATGTAGATCGAGATCGCGACCAGGGTCGCGGCATTGACCAGCGCTGCCAACACCTCGGCGCGGGCGAAGCCGTAGGATCGCTCGGGTGTGGCGGGTCGCTGGGCGCGCCAGATCGCGAAGAGCGAGAGCGCAAGCGCGGCGACATCGGTTGCCATGTGCCCAGCATCCGCCAGCAGGGCCAGCGATCCGGTGATCAACCCCCCAATGGTCTCCACGAC
Organism: Thermomicrobiales bacterium; assembly: GCA_030447145.1. Taxonomy (GTDB): domain Bacteria; phylum Chloroflexota; class Chloroflexia; order Thermomicrobiales; family UBA6265; genus UBA6265. The sequence continues at coordinate 18,132 of JAUJLY010000005.1, read as the reverse complement.
GAGAAAGAGCCCGGTGATGAGAAGCGCGATCGCCAGCGGACGACGGTTCGCGCGCTCAGGGGATTCCTCCGCATTGCCATGGTGATGGTTGCTATCCAGTGCCTGATGGGACATATGGGATTCCTTCTGCAGTAGGTTTTCATCATCACAGTACGTGCACGTGCCATGCCGATGGATGCCGCCGTCAGGAGTTCCCTTCTGCCAGTTTGGGTCTATACTCGGAGAATCGGACAAGCAATACTCGTTATATTCAGGAGAAGGGAACCCCTCATGAGCAGCCCAACCCGTCCTTCGGCACTCGCCCCAAGCGAACCGGGATACGGCATGAACCGCCGCCAATTGATCGGACGGCTTGCTGCGGCAGGGTTCTCGGCTCCGGTGATCGCCTCAATACTGCAGAAATCCGCCTTCGCCCAGGATGCGTCGCCAGCGGCCACGCCGACCGGGGAGGAAATTCTTGCCGAGGTCGGGAAGAACCAGGATCTCATCCAGCAGGGCACCACGACGTTCGAGATGCCGATGGATGGCTACGACGAATTCCTGACGCCCAACGACCTCTTCTTCATTCGCTCCAACGGTCCCCTCTTCGTCGATATCGATCCGGCCGAGTGGCGCCTTAAGGTGACTGGCCTCGTCAATGAGGAACTTGAGCTTTCGCTCGCTGATCTCTAGAGTATGGAGCAACGCACAATCGCCGCATTCCTTGAATGCTCAGGAAACACCCGGGGCCGTTTCCCGAAGGAGCCGGATCAGGTCGAGGGAACCCAGTGGGGTAACGGCACTGTTGGCAATGCCGAATGGACGGGTGTCTCACTGATCGATGTCCTGGACAAGGCGGGCGTCAAGCAAGGGGCAATCGATGTTGTCTCCCAGGGCGGAGACTTCGACGACATGCAGCGCGGTCTCCCTATAGAGATGGCGTACGACCCGGATGTGATGCTTGTCTGGCAGATGAACGGCGAAGATTTGCCGAAGCCGAACGGCGGTCCCGTCCGATTGCTCGTTCCCGGGTGGGGCGGCATTGCGTCGAAAAAATGGATCGTCGGCCTGGACGTGATCGACCAACCTTTCCAGGGTCACTTCAACGTGGAGAGCTATGTTGTCGTCAATGAGGATGGCACGATCCTGCGCCCCGTTCGCGAAATGCCCGTGAAGTCTGTTATCACGATTCCTGGCACCGGTTCCACGCTGGATGCAGGCTCGCAAACGATTTCCGGCTTCGCGTGGTCGGGCTTTGGTGGCATCACCAAGGTAGAGGTCAGTGTCGATGGCGGCACGGACTGGGAGGAAGCCACCATCACCGAAGAAGCTGGCCGAACCTCCTGGGTTCGCTTCGAGCACCCATGGGATGCGATCCCGGGCGAGCACACCCTTAGATCCCGTGCAACCGATGATCGCGGCCTGCAGCAACCGCTGGATGTGCCCTGGAATGCCCGGGGATATGGCTTCAACGCTATCTATGAGATCCCGGTAAACGTCAACGAATAGTCGCAACTTGCTTCGGGATCGAGCGTTCGTCCTTCGGTCGAAGGACGAACGCTCTCCTTATGCGCTGCCGACAGCAAGGGGGACAAAGCGCACGGTGGCATCCTGGCTGAACCGCTGCCGCATGACTGCGATCGCGTCCGGATGTGAGTCGACCAACACGAATCTCCGCCCCAGTTGACTCGCCACGGCCCCCGTGGTGCCACTCCCCGCGAACGCATCCAGAACCCAATCGCCCGGGGCACTACTGGCCTGGATAACTCTCCGCAGAACACCCTCGGGTTTCTGCGTCGCATAGCCGGTCTTTTCGCGGCCAGTCGGTGAGACGATCGTATGCCACCAGACATCCGTTGGTAGTTTTCCCAGCGCCACTTTCTCCGGCGTCACGAGTCCCGGCGCCATGTAGGGCTCGCGATCCACTGCGTCACTGTCGAAGTAGTACTGCTTCGGATCCTTCACGTAGACGAGGATCGTGTCGTGCTTGGATGGCCATTTGCGCCGTGAGCGACCGCCATAATCATAGGCCCAGATAATCTCGTTGAGAAAGCACTCCCGGCCGAAGAGGGCATCAAGCAGGACCTTCGCGTAATGGACCTCGCGATAATCGAGGTGAAGATAGAGCGTTCCATCGTCGGTCAGCAGTCGCCACGCCTCTTCCAGCCGCGGCTCCAGAAAGCCCCAGTAATCCTCGAAGTCGTCGTTGTAGCCAAAGAGGGTGCCCTTGATCGTCTCGTACGATTGCCCCTTGAAACCAACCCGGGTACCGGTGAGGGATCGAACGGTCTTCATGGCCTGTCGCATCTGCATCCTGCCGGTGTTGAACGGGGGATCGATATAGATCAGCCGGAAAGCGGCGTCTGGGAGCAACGGCAGGGTATCGGCATTGTCGCCGTGGACGACAATGTTCGGGCCACCGGGATGCCAGAGATCACCGGGCATACAGTCTGTCCTTTCCGGATCGAGACCACGACACGGAGATCAGTCGACGAGGGGCTGCGCCAGCAGGAAAAGACAAATCAGTAGCACGATGAGAAGCAGGATGATGATGATCGCCAGACATGAGCGCGATGCGGATCCGATGTCCGCCGGGCTCACCAGCACGTCGTCGTCATCAATGTCCCGGTATTCACGCGATCCCGGATCCACGACCGTCGGTTCCGGCACCCTGATTACGCGCTTGCTGGAGCCGTTCGGGTCGCTCATGGTGTCCGATTCGTTGTGGTGACACCGCCATCGGCGATAGCCAGGCGATAGACGTGGATGATGCGCCAGGCAGCCGTCACGTGGGTCAGGACCGCGAGAACCCACAAGGCCCACAGTGGCTGGTTAATGATGAGACAAATCGCCAGCAGGACCACACGCTCCGGGCGAGCCACGAGACCAACCGATGCCTTGTAGCCGATCGCCTCGGCACGGGCGCGGGCATAACTGATCATCAGGGCGCCCGTTGCGGCAACGAGAGTCAGCACGGAGCCGAGATGGTCGTCACCTGTCTGGTTCAGCCAGACGAGCAGGCCGATATAGACAACGATCTCCGAATAGCGATCGATCGTCGAGTCGAAAAAGCCACCGAATGTGGAAACCGCATTGGTCGACCGGGCGATGGCACCATCGACCATGTCGAACGCACTGGCAAACAGCAACAGCACCCCACCAAGGACCGGGTATCCGAAGGCGATGATCACGGCGACAATGCCGTTCAGGGCCAATCCGATGAGGGTCGCCATGTTGGGAGTAATGCCCATCGAGGCGAACCACGCACCGACATGGAGCATATATCCCCGGACCCATGTTCTGATGCGCTCCGATATCACCGTCCCGTCCCCTCTCCCTGATCGCACCTGCTGGCGAGCTATCGCTTCCCCGGCCTACCGGAACTCCTGCCGCCACGATGCTTTCCCCGCCCGCGCAGTCGCTTCCCGATAGACCTCGAGCACGCGGGCCGCCACGCGGGGCCATGCGTATTGCTGGGCGTCCACCAGCCCGGTAGCACCGAGACGCTGCTGCATGTCGCTGTCTGCCAGCACGCGGACGAGTGCCAATGCAAGCGCCTGGGGGTTGCGCGGCTCCACCAGCACACCATTCTTGCCAGAGGTCATCACGCTTGCATAGCCAGCGATGTTACTTGCCACTACTGGCTTACCGGCCGCCATCGGTTCCACCACCACGTAGCCAAAGCTCTCGTTGCCCGTCGAGGGAACGCAGGCCACATCGCAACTGGCATAGTAGCGTGCTTTATCTGCGTGTGACACGAACCCCTTGAACTCGACGCCGGTGATTCCAAGGCGCTCCATCAGCCCCTCGAACTTATCCGGCTCGCCAGCCCCCAGGACGATCAGCCTGGCGTCCGGGAACTGCTGCCTCACCATCGGCATGGCGCGAAGCAGGTACTTGAACCCCTTCCGGGGCTCCTCGAAGCGGCCAACGAAGAGAATCCGCTTGCATCCGTCACTCGCCCAAGGAAAGGGCTCGACATGGGGACCATAGGCCTCCACATCGATCCCGTTCGGAATCACCTGATAGTCGCCCTCGAAGTACCTGTTGATGAAATCCTTGGCTGGGGGAGAAACCGCGATCCGCGCATCGATCCGCCCCAACACGAAAGACATGTACGGCTTGAACGCGTTGTACCAAGGCTGCGACGGGCTATAGGCGTGGAAGGTCGCGACATTCACCGAAGAAGAGTTGAGCAGCACCATGTAGGGAAGCACGGGCATCAGCGGCTCGTGGAGATGGACGATATCGAATTGCTCACGCCGCATGATCGCCTTCACGTCCGCGTAGAGCGTGACGTCGAAGGTGAGCCGCATCTTGCTGCCGTTACCGGGGATCGTGATGGTACGGCCGATACCGTACTCGTCTTCGCTCACCTCAAGCCCACCGCGGGGACCCCGAGGCGCCATCACCTTGACCGTATGACCCAGGCGACGAAATTCGTCTCGCAGATGGGCAACATGCTCCGCAACACCGCCCGGTTTGTGCATGCTGTATGGAGAAACGAGGGCAATCTTCACAGGGGTGATTCTAGCAGGTTACGCCTGCGGGACCGGATGCAGCCAGCCACGGCAGGCCGGGGGAAAGTGAGCGAATAGACGCCGGATTCCAACGAGTCCCGAAACGACCTTTCGGGACCCGATCCCGGGGAGTTGCCCGCGGCGGTCAGCAGGACCATACCAGCTGCGAAACACTCCCTGGCGGAGACGGCACCGTTGCGCCGCGGTTGTCCCTGCTATGCACCTTGAGCCGCACGACGCGTCCGGACGAGCCGGTTCGCCTGCTGCACGATCAGCAGACCTGCCAGGGCAAGTGCGCCGCCGAACAGCTTCTGCGGTCCGAATGCCTCATCGAAGAAGATGACCGCAATCACCCCGGCCACGACCGGGACCAGGAGCGTCAGGCCGCTGATTGCCACCCCGCGCTTGCCAATGACCCAGCCCCACACGATATAGGCGAGATAAACGGGGAAGACGCACATGTAGGCGAGCGTCAGCCACAACTGCGTGCTGATCGCTCCCCAGTCCTGGCGCATGGCTTCAGGCGCCGAGATGATGAGCAACGGAATGGCACCAAAGAGCGTGGAATATGCAGAGTACGTCGCAGGGGGATATTCCCGGATCAGGCGCCGGTTGAAGACCTGGTACACCGCGAACGAGGCCCCACCAGCAAAGCTGATCACGTTACCCAGCAACTGGCTTTCCCCATCGCCATTGGCCAGGAACATCGCGACACCGGCGAGCGAGACGAGCACTCCCACCCAGACCAGAAGGGGTTGGCGTTCACCGAGGAGCGTCACGATGCCCAACGTGACGATCGGCTGCAGCGAGATCATCAACGAGCCGGAAAACGGGGATGTGTGGGCCAGGCCCAGCATGAAGCCAAGCTGATAGAACGTGTAGCCGCAGACGCCGGTCAATACGAAGAGCGGCAGATCCTGCCGCTTGATCCGCCACCACTTTGGCTGATCCGTTCGACGGGCCTGGATGATGAGCACCGCAAACGCGATGACGGGAATGATGATGAACCGCGCGAAACCGAACGCGAGGGGTGCGATCTCCGTATAGGTTGATTTGGTCAGCGTGAAGGTGGACCCCCAGACGATCACGACGGCGAGCGCAGCGAGCTCCGGCAAAAAGCCTCGGGTCGCACCTGGGGAGACCTGCTGATGTTCGACCTCGCCGTCCGCGCGAGTCAGCCCGTCCGTCATCCTGGCGGAGGTGTTGGCGGGCGTCAACTCTGTTGTTGACATGATGGATTACGCCTCAGGCACATATCGAAATCGGTGTCGCGCATTTGTCCTATCGAACCTCGTGGTGCCTGACAGCCAAGTCGTACCGATGCTGGATCGGGTCTCACGGTAGTACCCTATATTCACTCTAGGGGAAAAGAGTGCCAACTTCTGTCCACATTTATCCGTGCCGCTTCGCGGCCCTACAGCGATTTGCGATGAGATCGATTCCCCTGTCGGCCAGGTGGAGAGTGTAGCGACCCTTGCCGCAGCAATGTCGTCCCTCGTGGCCTGTCAGGAGGAGATGGCTGCGTTCGTGGACGCAAATAGACCGCATGCACCGCAAGTCCTCCGCTACAGACGACAGGTGCGACAGACCTGCAACCTCTCTGAAAATAGTTCTAAAGGCAATCACCCACCTGGTGCGCATGGGACAGTACGATCTCAGCCAGACCCTGACCCTGCCACTTTGGACGGTTGCAATCCCCGATACACCGCGGATCGCAGCTCAACGGCGTACTCATCCAGTTCAAGCATCCCACGCTCCCTGGCAATCGAGATCTCGGCTTCTATATCGTATGGAACCCGCACGATCTCGTACCGGAATGGGCCTGCTTTAACCCCATCAGTTACACCTTCCAGGATGACGTAGGAGGCTGTCGGCTGGTCCAGTGGATTGCCGACACTCCCGGCGTTGATCAGCGTCCTGTTCCCTTGCTCTTCAGCATAAGCGGCATGAATATCGCCGTACACGACGACGGAAGGCTCTTGGCCACTACCAGTTGCCTCCGTATTCCGGAACATCCGATTGAATTCCGCGTCAGTGTGTTGAGCCCGTACCCGATGAAACACTCTATCCGCTGATGCATGAAAATGCCGCACCATGCGGCCGCTTATCTGAAGATCGATCGAAAACGGCAACGATCGCAACCATGAGCGGTCTTCCTCTGTCAGGTCGTCATACCACCACTTCAGCGCCGTATTCGGTTCAAGCTCTTTCGAGTCGATGAATTCATCCCAATTTCCGCGGACTGTCGCCTCGCACCGTTGGCGTGTTCGGGCGACGGCGGCCGAGCCACACGGGCCCTTCCCGATCACATCTCCCAGATTGATCACGCGCCGAATGCCACGAGCCTCGATGTCAGCAAGCACAGCATCATAGGCAGTCATGTTGCCGTGGACATCCGAAACAACCGCTATCCGGTCCGGTCCTATGACCCGCATCCCGTCGTATGCCAGATGCACATTCTCCGGCAATCCAGCCTGGACATCGGCATGCATTCCCATGTCGTGCCCGATATGGGAGAGACAGGCCCGGCGCGGCTTCAGATCATCGATCGCGGCCAGGGCCTCTTCGAGCGTCATGTGGGCTGGATGCTGGTCACGGCGAAGAGCCGTCAGCACCAGAACATCGAGATCCCGGAGGAGGTCGCGGGATGCCTCGGGAATCGTCTTCACATCCGTGAGGTAGGCGATGTTGCCGACGCGGTACCCCAGCACCGGCAACCGGCCATGCATGATCGGCACGGGTTGCACCGTCACGCCAGCCACATCGAAGGGAGCGGTATCCCTGATAACGTGGAGATCAAGATCCGGTGCCATCCCGAAGACCGGGAACTCCTCACGAAACGCGTAGCCGAATCGCTCCTGCAGATCAGCCGCCGCGTTCTCTGGAGCCCATGCGGGGATCCTGGCCCTCTGCATGGCATTGAATCGCCGTATCTCGTCCATACCGGCGGTATGATCGGCGTGGGTGTGCGTGAACAGCACACCATCGATACGCCGGGTAGCGCTGCGCAGCATCTGATAGCGAAGGTCGGGCGAGGTATCGACCAGCAACGTGACATCATCGGCGCGGATCACGACTGACGCCCGGAGCCGCGCATCCAGAGGGTCACCGGATCGGCAGACAATACAGTCGCAGCCAATCACGGGCACCCCGGTGGACGTGCCGGTTCCCAAAAATTCCAGTTCAATCACGAAGGCTTGCTTTCACCAGTTGCGGCAAGAAGAACGATGAGAGGGGCCGCCGCATTCCTCTTCGGATGAGTATACGACCGGGTTTCGCGCCTGCTACACTGGCTTTGGAAAGACGCTGCAGGCGCATCGAAGCGCGCATCTGGAACACGGCCCCTCCGGTACGGATGCTTTCGAGGCAGGTTGTCGACACAGGACCCTTCAAATGCGATGCAATTCGTGCCACCGGGATGGCACCCAATCCGACTGGATTCCGTTCTACGGATAACCACCGCTGCCTCCTCTTTTCGGCGCATCAGGGCAGCGGGATCAGGCGCCTCCTGACCTCCCGCCTCTTCGGGAGTCTTTTCCGTGTTCACGAATATCGTTCGCAACCGCCGGTGCTCTGCGCTATGGCGGAACCATGACTTTCTCAACCTTTGGTCGGCAGAAACCATCGCCCAGTTCGGTTCCCAGCTCAGCCTGGTCGCCGTTCCACTCATTGCTGCACTGACCTTGAACGCAAGCCCTTTTGAGATGGGGATTCTCGCGGCCAGCGGCAGCGCCGCGGGACTGGTCCTCGGATTTATTGCCGGTGTCTGGGTTGATCGACTGCCCCGCAAGCCACTCATGATCGCAATGGATGTCGGTCGGGCGCTCACCTTCGCCGCGATCCCGGTCGCCGCGCTCATGGATCTCCTCTCATATCAGTTGCTGCTTGTGGTGGCCATCCTTGGTGGCTGCCAAACGGTCTTCTTCAACGCGGCGTGGTCGGCCATCATTCCGGACCTGGTCGAGCGCACGCATCTAGGCGATGCAAACGGCAAACTCTTCGCCAGCCTGTCGTTGGCCCAGGTCATCGGTCCTGCCCTTGCTGGCTCACTGATCGGTTGGTTAAGTGGCCCGATGGTGATGGGCATCACCTCCGGCACATTTGCCTGGTCCGGCTGGTTCCTGACACGCATTAGACGCCCTGAACCCCCGAGAAATCGGTCGACAGCGGGGCTCCGTCCCGTGCTCCAGGAGATCCGGGAGGGCCTTGATGAACTATTGGGATCAAAATTTGTCCGCCCGCTGACGACAAGCGCAGCAGTCCTGAACTTCGGCGGATTCATCTTCCTGGCCGTCTACGTCCTCTACCTGACAGACGACCTCGGGCTCACGACAAGCGGTGTCGGGTTGATCTTCGCGGCAGGAGGGATCGGATCACTGGCCGGGAGCATGATCGCCGCAACCCTGGCCCGGACCTTTGGTGTCGGCCCCACAGTTCTCTGGAGCGCGACGATCTTTGGCGTGGGTAACCTGCTCGTGCCGCTGGCGATCCTCGTTCCGCAATATGCGCTGTCGCTGATTGTGGCATCGGAAACGATCGCCTGGATGTCCCTGATCGTCTTCAACATCAACCGCTTCAGCCTGCGCCAGGCACTGACACCCGATCATCTCCAGGGGCGTGTTGCGTCCTCCACGATGGCGATCATCAGCGGGGTGCAGATGCTCGGTTCGCTGATGGGTGGGATCATCGGGCAGATATTCTCGGTACACACCGCACTCATTGTGGGTACGATCGGTATGCTGGTCGCCGCGCGGTGGATCTGGGACTCCCCTATCCCTGCCATGCGCGAGATGCCGGAGCACGCGGAGGAGGCGTTGGTTGAGGCCCGGACGGTCGCTGCATAAGGGCATCAACGACGCCCACAGTGGGCAATGACTATTGCTCCCTGGGCGGCCCAAATGAACAGGAAAAGGGCACCTCGAAGGAGGCGCCCTTTTCAAGACGCCAGCTTATGTTGTTTCCATGGGGCGCTTTGCATTGCGTGCAGCGACGGCAGGGTCCTCCACATGCCGGATCCATTCCTCACGAAACCACTGCACCAACCAGGGTATTGCGACCCTGTTGTCATGTCCCCGGAAATCAACCAGATACTGCGGCGCCCCTTGTGGGCCATCGGGGTCGACCTCGGTAATTGTCCCAACCGCGCCATTGAATTTCGCCTCCGGCGAGGTAGTGTACATGACATGGATGCCCATTAACCCGCGCTTGTTTTTTGCCTGCGGCATCGTCACCCGAACGGCATCGCCAACCTCAAACCAGGCCATGATTTGACGTTTCCTTCCCTGAACTCAGCTCAATTGCACCCGGCTTCCCTGCATCAGGGGTTGTTCCTGCCCTGCCCGAGTATAGCCGCTTCGGCACGGAAACGACTCCGTGTCCGGCTCCCGGTGGCAGTGCGCATCCCGGTTCCGCCTCTTAGCAGGGAATCAAGGTCGCCATTCATTTTATCAATATTCCTATTGACATTATTCAGTTCCGGCTTTAGGATGCATGCATCGGGCTGGTTGCTGACCCCCATCGGCCCGGTGAAGGACATGGTCTGGCTCGGTGCACATCGGGCCGGGCCACACACAAGGAATAGATGCAATGAACTATGCAGCACGTCCGGATAGCAATCAGCACCCTCGGCACGTCGTCCGTGGAGAATGCCCTGTCTGCAATGCCTTGCTCCATGTCACCCGACTGGAGTGCGGCTCCTGTGGCACCGCCATCGAAGGGCACTTCCTCCTAGATCGTCTTTCACGGCTTCCACCCGACCAAATGGCCTTCCTGGAAACCTTTATCAAGAACCGTGGTGTTATCAAGGATATTGAGGTCGACCTCGGTATCTCCTATCCCACCGTCAAGGCCCGTTTGGACGAGGTCGTCCGTGCGCTCGGGTACTCCACCAGTGATTCGTCCCTCCGTCCAAGTCAGGTGCGGGAGGAGCGCCGGTCCATTCTGGAAGCGCTCCAGAACAAGCGGATCTCTGCTGAAGACGCCGCGAGGCGGCTTGCCGCACTCGGCGAAAGGAGGGGTTAATGACGGCATCCTCACGGGACCCTGGTGGCATCTCGGCCGAACGTCTGGAGGTCCTCCGCATGGTGGAATCGAAGACGATCACCCCTGACGAAGGTGCCCGCCTGCTTGAGTCGCTCGACCGGTCCGACCGTGCCCAGGCCAACACGAGCCAGACACCTGTCGGTCCGCGAAATGTCCGTATCCAGATCAGGGAATCAGGCAAGCGTAACGCTGACATCGACATCGTTCTTCCGCTCGGCCTGGTCGAGGTGGGTCTCAAGATGGCCCAACGCTTCGCGCCCGGTCGCGTACCGGACTCACGAATCATTCGCGAATCCATCGAATCCGGATACGTCGGCAAACTCGTCGACCTCCACGACGGCGAAGACCACATCGTGATTGCGGTCGAGCCACGTAGCTGATCTTCCTTCAAACGGGAGTTCCGCAGGGAACGCCCTACGAACCGGGACAAGATCTTCATTAGAAAGGGTAACAACACCATGACCAACGATTCGCTCATGACCAGGGACGACTCGGGAACCACACGGCAGCAGGTGCGTGTCCTCCCCGACCAGCCACTCGTGCTTTCGGTCAGCAACACCAGCGGTGATATCTCAATCACAACCAGCAGTCGCACCGATGTGGAGATCATTACCGAGCGTACGGATTCAAAGCGGGGTGATGACGAAGCGCACATGGAACTTGAGGTCGATGGCAACAGGATCTCTGTCCATCCCAACTGGCAGATCGCCAATACAGTGGGTGATCTCGCCAAGAAGGTCAGGAACCATTTGAAGGAGGGTTTCAATCCAGACGAGTGGGACTTCAAGAAGCTGAAGTTCGGCACAAACGCTGCCTTTGACATCCAGATCGACTTGCCGCGTGAGCTCCCTGACGGGTCCTCAATCACTGTAAGAACGGCAAGCGGAGATGTCCAGGCGGCCGATATCTCGGCACGAGTCTCGGTAACCACAGCAAACGGGGATGTTCGTCTCGACCGCATCAACGGCAAGCTCTCGGCCCATAGCGCAAGCGGCGATGTCGGCCTTGCCAATGTCACCGGCAGCATCGAAGCCAATACCGCCAACGGCGACATCCATGTCGAGGGCGGCGAGGCCTGGACCGCCCTTCGTGCGGTCAACGGCGATATCCGTATGGATGGCCTAACGATGAAGAACGCCCGGGTAACCACCGTGAGTGGCGATGTCCATGCAGATGTCACGCTCAACAACCACACCAGCTACACGTTCGACACTGTGAGCGGCGATATCACGCTGAACACCACCCTGCCAATGACCGGAGCCAGCCTGAACTTCCGGGCAGTGAGTGGAGACACGAAAATTTCTGGTGCATGGACGCCTGCCACAGGCAAGCGAACCTGGCAGCTCGCGGCGGGCAACGAGGGTCCCGAAATCCGGGTCAAGGCGGTCAGCGGTGATCTCAGGGCGACGGCCACCACGGACCCGACAGTCACGATGGTGAATGAAGCAGTTCCCCAGGATGGCCCGAAAGAGAAGGAGGGTGGAGAGAACGACCAGCTGGAATATCACACGGACGAAGCCGGCGGGACACAGGTCACTGCGGATTTCGACTGGGAGAAGGCCAAGAGTTGGGTCTCGTCCGTGACCCAGAAGATCGCACAGGTGGTGCACGACATGGACGAGGCGGGAGAGCGCCGCGGGACAAGGGACCGCACACGGGACCAGACATCCGCCTCCCTCGAGACCGAAGAGGTGCGGATACCGACGCCCCCGACACTGCCAACGGCGATTCCCCCGGTGCCTCCAGTCCCACCGGTCCCGCCAGTCCCGCCGGTGCCACCCATGAGGATGCAAACCGATGGTGAGGTCACCAGTCCTGTCACCAACCACGCTTCGGACCGCGTCACGGAGCCGATTACGGACCGCGAAGGGAGCGATGAAACCGAGCTGATTGCGATGAGCCGGCCCAGCGATGTCCCCGAAACGATCGGGCAGCGACGTCTCCGGCTCCTCGAGGCAGTGCAGCGGGGAGAGATGACCGTCGACGAGGCGCTGGCCCAGATTGACGGGGACGACCAGGGCAGATCCACCCAGTGACGCTGGCCGGGCAGCTCGGCCTTAACGCCCACAGGTACGGAGTGAGCAGCTCAGGGTCAACACGCTCGACATTGAGAGCGGTGACCCTACCGGGACCCTATCATCTTTTTTCTGGCACGACCCACCCCCCGGAGGCACGATCATGATGTTCGAGAACGATCCAGAGGCCATCCAGGCATCCGTTACGTATCGGCAGGAGCGCATTCGTGAAGACGCGCGTAGCAGCCGCACACCGCGAACCTCTTCACGGCTTCGGGTGGCGATCGGTGTGGCGCTGATCCATGCCGGTGAGCGTATCCGAGGCTATGCTCAGAGCACGCCGGCCGATTCGCTTCCCTCGATCCCCGCATCTCAAATGGGTCCCGTGCGTCACGCATGACGCGGTTGTCGGATAAGCGACACGCCTGATCTTACCTACCGACCAGCCGGTGCCATCCGCCGGCTGGTTTTCCCACAACCGCCGTCCACTGATGGCGATGATCGGGACCAACTTCATCTTCCTCTTCAGCAATCAGCTGACGGCGATCGCCGTACCCTGGTTCGTCCTCACCCTAACCGGGAGCGCCACCCGGACCGGTCTTACCGCTGCGGCCACGTTGCTTCCCTCGATCGTCATGACCTTCTTCGGTGGCGCGATTGCGGATCGCATGAGCGCGCGCAAGATGTCGGTCTTCTCGGACGCCATAAGCGGCATCACCGTCGCCCTCGTCCCGCTGCTCTACATGCTGGGAGTCTTGAACTTCCCCCTGCTGCTGCTCCTGATGTTTCTTGGCGCCGTTTTCGACTCGCCTGGCGACACGGCGCGCAGCACCATGCTGCCTCGCCTGGCTGCAGGTGCCGGGATCCCGCTGGAGCGTGTCAACTCCATCTACGGCGTCAACCAGTCGCTTACAGCCCTCTTCGGAGCCGCCATCGCAGGAGTGCTTGTCGGAAGCCTTGGGGCCCTCAACCTCCTCTGGTTCAACGCCCTGGCATTCGCTGTCTCGGCAGTGGGGATGGCCCTGTTCGTTCCCGAGTCGAAGGTGCACGGTCCCTCAGGGGAATCCCTGATGCAGGACATCCGTGAGGGGGCGAGCTGGCTCTGGAGGAACTCGGCGCTGAGGACAATCGTGTTGGCCGCCCTGATGGTCAATGGCACCTTCGCGCCGCTTGTCTCCGTTGCATTGCCCTATTTTGCGAAGGTCCAGTTCAACTCGGCGACCGCGCTAGGCATCATCATGAGCGGCTTTGGCGCAGGAAGTCTCGTCGGCGCGATTGCCTGCGGCACATTCGGTACCCGTGTGAGCCGGCGGCTCCAGATCGTGGTCAACGTCTCTTTGATCACCGTTCCCGTCGCTGGGATGGTCGCACTGCCGAACCTGTGGATTTCCTGGCTGCTGCAATTCGTGACTGGTCTTGGAGTTGGCGCCGTCAATCCAATGATGGGCACGATCATCATGACCATCACACCGCCTCATATGCTTGGCCGCAACTCCGGCGTCTTTCGGGTGGGAGCAATGGTTGCGGCACCGGTGGGTGTCCTGCTGGGCGGCCCCCTGATCGCCTATCTGGGACTTCGGGGCGCATTCACCGTCTTCGCCGTGCTCCTGATCGGTGTCCTGATGCTGATGGTGGGGAGCCAGTCGCTCCATGAACTCGGTGTGAAGCGAGATCTATCCTTGGGCGAGACAGCATAGAGTGCCCCGGAAGCAGGAGCCCGTCCCAGGGGCAAGACGCCGCGTTTCTGGCACCACATCCCCATCGATCCAGACTCGAACAAGGAACAAAACGAACGTCCCGGGGGCCCCAGCCAAGCCCGTCGGGACATTCATTTTCGGTGTGTGCGATGGTTGGTGGCGTTTCACCGTTACATAGGATAAACGGCGAGGCCCATTCCGTCGATGACCGACCAGAGCTGCTGGAACGTCGCCCAGTCGTAGTACTGCGTCGTCCCCTTGGCCGGATCCATGACGTAGACCCCTTCGGTGTCGTAGCCATAGACTGTCACGACGTGCATGCCGGCGAAGACAGAATACTGATCCTGGTCAGTCAGAACCTCGCGCGTATCGCCCCAGAAACCGAGCCAGACGACAACCGGGTGCCCGGCATCCAGATGGGCAACAAGCGGAGCGCTGTCCCCTTCTGTGTACATGACCTCGCCCGCGTAGCCGTTGGCATTGAGCGTCGGCACGAGCGCCTCGGCGTAGACACCATAATCATCGGTATTACCCCACCAGCCGTCGATATTGCCGCGATAGCCATAGTGAGGATTATTCGCTTGCGGCACGGAGCTGATGAATGTCTGCTCGCCAACCCCGGCGCCGAATGCGGTGGTCGCTGCGTGGGCTGCCGCATACTCACAGCTCAGGTTTCGCGACTGGGAGTAGTTGGCCACCGGCACGGCGACATCCGGCGCGCGAAGCGCAAGCGTCGATACAGTTTGGTCTTCCCGCTCGTACGGGATCAGGATGCGCTGCCCGGGCACAAGCTGTGTGGGGTCCGCAATCCCGTTGAAGCTCATCAGCACATCCGGGGCGACGCCCCACGCCTGGCCGATGCTGCCCAAGGTATCGCCGTACTCCACCCAGTGCGCACCCATCACCCAGGGGCTGGTCCCCTCCAGCTGCGCCGCCATCGTCGCCGCGTCGGCCGGGGATTGGCCCTGGTCCGGAATCACGATCACCTGGCCTGCTTCAAGGGACCAGCCATTGGGCATATAGCTGGAACGATAGATGCCCTCGGGATCCACACCAAACTCGGCAGCAATCGACTCCAGCGTGTCGCCAGGCTGCACTTCATACCGCTGCTGCGCCAGTGTTGAGGTCGCCGCTCCGGCAAGAATGATCAGCGCGGCCATCGAAGCCATAACCATCCGGCGCGGCGCTGAAAGGCGCGAGTACCTGAACGACGCGGCCAGCAGCTCGCGCCAGGCTCCAGGCCCAAACTGCGGGCGCATCGCGTCGATGCGGTTGCGGACGGACTGTGACACTGACGACGGGCTCATGAACTCTCCTCCGTGACGCAACCGGCGCAGCGCTGGCTGCCGTGCGGGATATAAACGCTGGTAGTGCTCAGGGGCACCCCGCCCCATCGTGACCGTTTCACGCACCACAGTGCAGGGCCGCGACCCTGCGGCCAACCGAATCTTGCGACCGGTGGTCATCCGTTGCGCACGCTGCACATCGATCCTCGTGGCATAGAGCCCGACAAGGCCATCCGGCCGCGACGATCGCTGGGGCCGTCCCCTGGCATCAACGGCTGGCATATGCATGCGGACCTCCGCCATCGGAACTGGCGGAGGTCCGGTGGGAATCTCCTGTTGCCGCGCCCCCGTTGAGAAGCGTGCCACCCACTCGGCCTTGCGCGCGTCAGCAGGGTTAAGCTGCTCCGTGGCTGGTCGGCGTCCGAGCACAATCGTCATCGCGGCAACCTCCACCCCCCAAGCAAGCGTCGGGGATCGCGCTCGGGAACCTACAGGGATTCAGCGGGCTGAATCCATTTCTTGTTCAATCGCCAGTCACACCGATCAGGTGTGTACGTACACCAAGATCATAGTGGACATGTGCCAAATTGACAAGAGCCGAGGTCAGCATGGAACACCAACCGCCGGGGCAGGATCATGAGAGATTCAGGAATACCTCAGCCCTTTACCCCGAGCCGCCGCAATGAGCATCGCTTGCGATGTTTCGATTCTCCCCCTATCATCAATAGCATCATCCGTCACATCGTGATCGTGATGGGCGTCCGCCCGGTCCGCGAACGACCGGCAAGGCCATACTCCAATCCCTCTCTTGAGGCGATCATGACGACTCAAGGCGCCATGATGGCGCGCATCCGCAGCCTCCATATCCTCCGATCAACAGGACGCGTCTGCGCGTACCTGCCTCCCGTCATCGCCGAGCCCCCTACTTGCGCCTGATCGGCCGCTTCTCGCCGGGTCGATGCAGGCACAACATGGTCGTTGCAGTGCCGGCAGAGCCCGCTGCGCACGACAGGCATATCCACCACCGCTCGCGCACAAACCGCGGTTCCGTACCGGGCTGCAGCAGGGAGTCTGAACACCATGACTATCGCCACGCATACCACCATGAATGATCTCAAGGACCGCTTCGCCAGACGCACAGGCGTCTTCGGCGACTCCATCTGGACCGGCATCTTCGAGCATCTCCGCAAACACCATGACCCGGTCTACTTCGGCGATGGCGCCCCGGCCCAGGAGGTGATACCAGTCGACCGGCTGCGCCAGGCATCCCGGCGTGCATGGGATGACGCCCCGGACTGCCTGAAGTACGGAGACCAGCAGGGATACCTGCCCTTGCGGGAACTCGTAGTCGAGCGCATCGCAAAGCGCGGCATCGATGCGTCCGTGAACAATGTCCTCATCACTGGCGGCTCCACCCAGGCAATTGATCTCGCCTGCCGCGTCTTCCTTGAGCCAGGAGATGCGGTCATTGTTGAGCGTCCGACCTTCCTCGGTGCGATCGAAATCCTCCAGATGTTCGAGGTCGAGATCGTTGATGTTGAGATCGATGATGAAGGCATGCGCATGGACGCGCTGGAGGCCGCCCTCGACTCACACCCGAACACGAAGATCATCTACACGATCCCGACATTCCAGAATCCTTCAGGAACGACGTTGCCGCTCGAGCGCCGGCACCGGATGATCGACCTCGCGCGAGAGCACAATGTCGCGATCTTCGAGGACGATCCGTACGGCGAGCTGCACTACGGCGGCGAGGTCCTGCCGCCGCTCGGTGCTTTAGACGATCGGGTGATCCACTTCGGCACATTCTCGAAGACGATTGCGCCAGGAATCCGCACCGGCTTCGCAATTGCACCGGGGGAAGTCCTGGAGAAGATGCTCGCCATTCGCGAGGTTTCGGATATCAGCAACGACCGGATCATGATGCGAACCGTCTACCACACCGCGGTGGACTTTCTTGATGAGCACGTTGAGCAGGCATGTGGCCTCTACCGGTCCCGACGCGACGTCATGCTGCAGGCGCTGGAGGAACATATGCCGGAAGGGGTGACATGGTCGAAGCCGGACGGCGGCTTTTTTGTCTGGATCACGCTTCCGGATGCCATTAGCTCCAACACCCTTTTCGATGCCGCCGCCGAGAACGGCGTGATCGTCTTTCCAGGTGAATGGTTCTACCCGAACCGGGAAGCCCACTACAATGTGCGGCTCAGCTTCTCCACCGTTCCGGAAGACCGCATCCGGATCGGCATTGAGCGCCTCGCCAACACCGTGCGCCAGCAACTCGGCTAAACCCTCCACGTCTCCACCGGGGGAAGCATCCGTGTCCTCCCCCGGTTCCCTCCCCTGCTGACCCGTACAGAGCCCCCTACTCGGCAATACACCGTGATCCAGAACGGGAGGGCAACGAGCCGCTCCTGATCATGTTGGTCCTGAGCGCATGGACGTATCGACTGCCCCTCACGTTCGCAACATGCGTTTTCCGGTATGCTTGCCGTGGCCTTCGAGGTGCTCGCCGTTCGCGGTTGAAATGGCATTCCCGCCCAGGCCCATTCCCTATGGCCGGATCCGCCCCGCCCCTGACACACTGACCAAT
>JAUJLY010000078.1 GCA_030447145.1 Thermomicrobiales bacterium | reverse complement strand
TACGCGGCGAACGCGATGCTCGCCACCAAGATCTCCTTCATGAACGAGATCGCGAACATTGCAGAGCGGGTCGGCGCCAATATCGAGAATGTCCGGGTCGGGATCGGCTCAGACTCCCGCATCGGCTACAACTTCATCTACGCCGGCATAGGTTACGGTGGCTCCTGCTTCCCGAAGGATATCCGTGCGCTCGTCAATACCGCGGCGATGCACGACTACGATGCCCGCCTGATCGCCGCCGTGGAGGACGTCAACCAGGACCAGAAGCGCGTCCTCCTGGACAAGATCTACGAGCATTTCGGGAGCAACCTCGGTGGCCGCACGTTCGCGGTCTGGGGGCTGGCGTTTAAGCCCAAGACGGACGATATGCGTGACGCGCCGAGCCGCGAGATCATTGAGGGGCTGTGGTCCAAGGGCGCAACTGTCCGCGCGTACGATCCGGAGGCGATGCAGAGCGTTCGTTCCATCTATGGAGAGCGGAATGACCTGGTGCTTTGTGAGCAACGGGATGACGCCCTTGAGGGGGCTGATGCTCTGGTTATCTGCACGGAGTGGCGCCAGTTCCGCAGTCCCGACTGGGAGCTGCTCCGCAGTACGCTCAGGAAACCGATCATCTTCGACGGCCGTAATATCTACGATCCCGATCGAGTAGCCCGCGAAGGTTTCACCTACTACGGCGTCGGTCTCGGTGGTGACGCCGCAAGGACCGCTCACAACGATATCGGCTCCACCGCAAAGCCAGACCCGCAGTTGATCACGGCGGATTAACGCAGCCTGCAAGTTTACCGTGCGCCGCCTCTGATCGGGTTGCTTGAGAGACGCTGAAACGGTCACGGTATGGTTATGGGAAACCCCACCGTGGCCGTTTCCTGCTGCGACAAAGCGTCGCCGCTCCTCTTCGCACCTGCTCCAGATTCAGGAGAGTCCGACACTACCCAAGGATTAAGCGATCCGTGGCCATCACGGCGAAGAGCCCGGCGACATACCAGATCGAATAAAAGAAGGTCTTACGCGCGAGCGCCTTGCTGGGAGACAAGAGCAGTTTCAGCGTCAATCTCAGGAACCAGGCCGCCAGCAGGACCGCGCCCAGCAGGTAAATCCAGCTCATACCGAACGGGGTCAGCATCAGCGACACGGCGGCCAGCATCACGGTGTAGAGAAAGATCTGCCTCCGCGTGTGCTCCTCGCCATAGACCACCGGCAACATCGGCACATTGACGCGGCCGTACTCGCCCTGCTTCAGCAGTGCCAGCGCCCAGAAGTGCGGTGGTGTCCAGTAGAAGATCATCGCGAAGAGGATCCATGCGGCAGGAGAGAGCGTTCCCGTCACCGCAGCCCAACCCACCAGCGGAGGCACAGCACCAGCAGCGCCTCCGATGACGATGTTCTGTGGCGTCGTACGCTTGAGCCAGAGGGTATAGACAAGGACGTAATAGACATTGCCGGCCAACGCCAGGAATCCGGCCAGCCAATTCACCAGGAAGCCGAGCAGGAGAAATCCCCCCAGCGTCAGCGCCAGACCGAAGACAAGGGCGTTAACGGCAGGGATGCGGCCACTTGCTGTCCCTCGCTTCCGGGTCCGCGGCATCCTAGCATCAATATCACGATCTATGACGCAATTGAGGACGTTGGCACCGGCGGCACTCATCCAGCCGCCCACCATGGTAAGCAACACCAGGCCAAAAGGCGGTGCTCCTGACGCCGCGATCAGCATCGCCCCCAGCGTCGTCACCAGTAACAAGGCCATAATCCCCGGCTTGGTCAGCGCAACATAGTCACTGACCAACGCCATGAAACCAGAATCCTCACTACTGTCGTCCAATTCGCGCGTATTCAACATAGAGAAGTCATCCTAACGCCGGTGCGATATGCACATGGTGGTGCGCGGTTGAGCAAATCAACCTCTTGGGCAATTCGTGGGATGCAAGCGGGATCCCGAAGCAGGTGGCGCACACCCCAAAAGTCATTACCTGGCAATGGAGTTGCCGCCCCTCACGCCTAATAATACGGGAACACACGACGGATCACAGCAGCAAACCCCGTGCGCGTCTCGTTATTCTACCCACCATGCAGTGCATATCCCACACCATTGAGTGACGTCGTGCCGCATCGGGGCGCGGCCCCTTCCTGCTCCACCCGAAATCCTCTCCCGGCATGTATTGACAGAGCCGTAAGTCCGTCGTATTAGTAGAGTATGTGAAATCTATCACGAGAATGTTGCTGAAGCACTCGTCCTCAAGGCAAGGATTGTCGCTCGTGAACGGATTCAATCCTGTCGCATGATTCTTTGCAGGAAGCATTACTCAGTGTTCGACACGTTCAGGCGCCACAACGATGTGGCGCGGATATCACGGAGATACAACATGATCGCAACTACGACTCCAGCCCGCTCCTCTTCAACCTTTCTCTCCGCAGGCCAAACATTCCTTGCCGACGACCTCTTCTCCTCGGGCGGATCGCAGGTACTGACCGTCGCCCGGCTAGTCCAGGATAGATTCGGGCTAAGACATGTGGTGCTTCGCAACGACGACGGCCGGGAGATCAGCGCCTTTGTTGAGCAGGTGGAGCTGGCGATCGCACTTGGCAACCTCCGGCCGGTGGCGGAAGCACTTGAGGGCATTGCCTGTTAGGACATACTGACATATGAGAATCAACAATGGCGGCACCGGGATTTCCGGTGCCGCCATTGTTTCGTAGCCGAGCCAGGTGGGGACATCACGATCCACGATCAACGTGTGATGGTCTCCACCGCTTACCCGATCTTGCCCTATTGACCCGCCAGCCTGGATAGCCCTTCCAGACAATTTGCCTAGACCTGAGCCGCGGGTGCCTGAGGGCCGCTCAGGTCCGAGGTGCAGGCGTGACAACGCGTCGCCTCGACAGGGACATCGCTAAAGCAGTACGGGCATTTGGTGACCGTCAGATCCACCGGATTCTCGGTTTTTGTTCGCTCTGTCAGCGCATTCATCGGCTTCACCACGAAGACAAAGATGATGACTGCGATGATCAGGAACGAAACAAGCGCGTTGATGAAGTTGCCGATCATGAATCTACTGCCGTTGATGGTGAAGGCGATGTTGCTGAAGTCGGGCTGACCGCCAAATGCAGCGATCAAGGGCGTGATCATGTCAGCGACGAACGAATTGATGAGTGTCCCGAACGCGGCACCGACCACGACGGCGACGGCAAGGGAGACGACGTTCCCCTGCATGATGAATTCCCTGAACTCCGAACCGAGACTTTTCATGCTCGTCCTCCTCGTGGTTGATGCTCCACTCATCGGGAATGGACCTCAACAGGGATCCCGGGCATGCTGACGGACGTGATGACGAGAGAGCGCCGATTAGACAAGTCTGCCTGCTACGAGGTCGGAGTCCAGTGCCTGGGGCGAGGAAGCGCCACATTGGTGGTCCGTCGCCGAAGACAACCAATGTGACGTAAGCAGGAGCAGGATGCCAGCTCATTAAACTCGATCCAACCCGGGCCGGTAAGACAACAGCCCAGCA
Organism: Thermomicrobiales bacterium; assembly: GCA_030447145.1. Classification (GTDB taxonomy): domain Bacteria; phylum Chloroflexota; class Chloroflexia; order Thermomicrobiales; family UBA6265; genus UBA6265. Next base: position 5,994 of record JAUJLY010000078.1, on the reverse strand, counting down.
ATACGCTATCCGCTCCATCTGCTGGTGGCGCGCGCGCCGGGCTCTATATCATCGACCCTAGGGCGCGCAGGAGCTGGCGCTTGCCTCCAGGACGTACGTCGCTTCGCCTTCCTCGTATCCCATCTTGAAGGTCTCGCCGCAGGCATTGGTGAAGGTCGTGCCCGCTCCATAGGACGTATAGACCGTGAATATTGTCCCCACCACCGGACCAGAACTGGCGCCGGCAGGCAGGGTTCCATCGAACACCGTCAACCCGTCAACGGTGATGATGAGGTAGATCTCTGTATCGGCCGTGACATTGATGCTGGTCAGGAAGTTCCCGGCATCATCGGTGATTGGTGCCTCGCCTGTCTCGGCGCTTCCTGTATCTGCCTCTGACGCTTCCTCGACCGTGTCGACATCGGCAGCCGCCTCGGGATCGTCAACCGCGTCTTCGACGGGCTCATCTGCAGTGGTCGTGGTCACCGCCTGGTCAGCTTGGCCCTGGGAAGCGCCCGAGGTGGCGTCGCCTACTTCATCCCCGAGATAGGCATAGTAAAAGACAGTCGGCTCACCAGTCGTATTGGTGATCGTGGCTTCATCCTGTATGGTCTGGCCATCGCTCTGTGCCAGTGCACTGCGCTCGCCGCCAGCATCGACCTCGATCTCACCCGAGCTGACCATGATCAGACCGGCCCCGCTGTGGTCTGGCAGATCGACGCTCTCGTCGGACTGCAATACATAGCGGGTCAGCATCATGTCATAGACGCCCTCGTCGAGATCGTCAATTTCGGGGCTCTCATAGAAGGCGTCGATGGCCACATCGTCAGGATCGACCAGCTCGAACACCCAGGCAAGTGACTCGCCACCCTCAGCGCTCAAGGTGTAACCGTCGCCTGCAGCACGGAAGTACGCCTCACCGGGATCGGTCTTGGCACGCTTGCCTGTGACATCATTCCGGATAATCGAGGATCCATCACGCTGCAAGTGAATGGATTCCTCCGTTATTGAAGATTCGGCGTCATCCGCGGCAGGAATCTCGACATCACGAACCTGCCAGACCACCTCGCCTCCGTCCACGTAGGCTAGCCCGTGCGCCAGTACAGCCGGAAATCCGGGGCCAGCGGCGGCCTCGGCACGCTGCGCGGACCGGGTCACCTGGGTATTGTTGCTGCTATTGTCCGGATTACTAGTTGCCGGCTCGGGCGTCGCTTCAGGAGCACCCTGCGCAGTCGGCGCTGATTCATCATCATCCGCCTGCGGCGCGGTAGGATCTTCGGGCACCAGCTGCGCCGGGTCTTGTGTCGGCTGGGGCTGAGCATTCTGGGCGGAAACCGCACCGCTGAACGGCACAAGCACCAACAGGACACACGCCATCACCGCCATCCAGCACCGGATGCTTCCGGTCTTCCCAATTGAAGAGGTATCTCTCATAGCCGTCATGGAAGAACGATTCATCGATGGGCTTCCCTTCGATATGACTCCATCATAAATCACGTGGTGAGCGGTGTACCTCGTACACCAGCAATGAGCATCTGCGACGGCAGAATACAGAGTCGCTTTCCGCCCATACAATCATGCGTCTGTTACGGTGCCCGCTTGTATCATTCAGGAGGCGTTCCCCCTCAGCCAGACCCCATGCGAGGGCCGAAGGCATCCGCACTGATCGTACGGAGTTTACACCAGTTTACCCGGCGAGGGAACATTCCCCGATGCGGCCGATGCCATTCCCAGCCGTGTCCGTCATTATCAGGAGTTTGACCGTCAGATGGGCTCATTCCCTACACCGCGCCCGAGACCACGACCGTGTAGTCATCCAATGCGGAATATAGCCACGCATGGTGGCCTTTGGCCGGTTGCAACCGGGGTCGTTATTGCTGCCCTGCTTGGCATGCTGGTCTGGAACATCAACCTTCGGGGAGATATCGACGACCTTGAGGAACAACTCTCCTCTTTGTTGAGAGACAATGCCTCGCTACGCGAAAACGCGAACGCCACGGTGTACCAACTTACCCCTACCTCTGATGCACCGGACAACGCCCATGCCCAGGCCTGGTTCTCCGTACAGGGCTCGGGCGTTCTGTCGGTTGCCAACTTACCTGTTCTCTCGGAAGGTCGTTCCTACCAGCTCTGGTATTCCACGGATTCCCCGACCACCCCCATTCCCGGTGGTACGTTCGGCGTGGACGATACGGGACAGGGATTTATGCTGATCCCGTCCGATGTGGGCGTGATCGCGTCGATCGCCATCACCGAAGAGCCGGTCGGAGGCAGCCAGGCACCGAGTGGACCGGTTCTTCTTGCGAGCGATGTTTCGGGTGCCCGCGGCTAGGCAACTCGGGAACAGTGGATCACCTGTGCACGTTTGCCGGTGTGGCTCGAATGGCAGGGTACACTTGGGCAGCATCAACGGATCAACCTTATCCGGTTGAAAGCAGGCACTCGTGACCATCAGGGCCCCGCATCCACCACCATCCCGTTCCCCATCCTCCGGCTCAACCCTGCCTCCGCCAAGTCCTGACCCAGAAGGTCCGCCACGGAGGCCCCCTGCCGCGACCGCGGCCGATGTTCTCTGGCTTATGGTGGCGGTCCTGCTTGGCCTGGCCCTGCGTATCCCCTTTTTCAATATTCCGATGATTCACGATGAGGGCGGTTACGCCTACGCGGCCCGTGGGTGGATCGAAGGAACGGGGCGCCTGTATGACGATCTCTGGATCAGCCGGCCGCAGGGCATCTTCGTGCTCTATGGCCTGGTCTTCCGGTTCCTCGGTGAGGGTGTCCTGGCATTGCGCTTCACCGCATGGATTTTCGTCGCCTTCACCGTGCTGGCCGTGTGGTTCTTCGGACGCCGCTGGGCCACAGCACGCACGGCAAACCTCGCCGCCGCCATCACCGCAGTCGTACTCGCCCTGCCGAACCTTGAGGGGTTCACAGCGAATGCAGAGATCTTCATGGGTCTTCCGATTGCATTCGCCGCCTTCTGGCTCCTTCGCCAGGCTCAGGTACGCTGGTCGATGTGGCAGCTGGCTGGTGTAGGTGTGCTGATCGGCCTCGCGACCGTCCTGAAACCCTCCGGCATCGTCATGGCATTCACCGCATTCGCCTTCATCGCCATGGTCGGGAATGGATCACCACAAGAGCGATTGCATCGCTGCGGTGCCACGCTCGGCGGGATGGCTCTCGTCGGCATCATGGCATTCGCACACGGGTGGTATCTCGGCTGGAGCAATTTTATCTATGCCACCGTGACGTATCGCTTGACTCTCCAGAGCAGCGCCACGGTGAGTGCGACGCGTCATCTCATCTCCCTCGGAAGGCTGGCTTGGACGATCATTGCCTTGTTGTGGCTGATCTATGTCATCGTCGCCTTCCGAACCCATATCTCCAGGCGCCGGCCGACAAATCTGCACGGGGCAGCAAGTTCCTGGCCACTAAAGGAGATCGTCCCTGACATACCAGGACGCCTGCGTCTCTTCATCACACCCAAGCAACCGCTCAATGCCCAGGAAACTGGCAGCCTCATGATTCAGCTTTGGTCCATCGGTGCCATTGCGGGGATGGCGATGGGCGGTGATTGGTGGTCGCATTACCTCCTCCAGATTGCCCCACCCTTCGCGCTCTGGATAGCCTGGCACCTTGAAAGCATTGTTGGCGTGCTCCGCCATTGGCAGCGTTGGCTCTTTGTCGCCCTTGCCAGCGGGCTCCTGCTGCTGCCCTACGCAGTCCTCATTGACGGCCCAGAGGAATTGCTCAATGATCACCCGGGGTATCCGGCCCAAGCCGAGGTCTCACGCTACGTTCAGGAACACAGCGACCCGGAGAACACGATCTATGTTGCCTTTGACCAGGCGGCGATCTATTACCTGTCGGACCGCAAGCCTGCCTATCGCCACCTCTACGATCAAGAACTCCGAGCGTTGCCGAATTCCTACGCCGACATTATCGAGATCATCCGAAGCAATGACCGCCCTCTCTACATCGTCAGCACCCTGCACCCTGGCCCCTTCCCGGATGACAGCCGTGCCTTCTGGCGGGAAGTCGGGCAGTATTACGAGATCGAGACGACGATCGGTGGGGTCCCGATCTACCGGGCGAAGGAGGCACCCTGAACGAGCATCACGCCGACCAGTCGAGGCAGGGCGGCAAACTGATCAGTTGCGGCCGTTATGACTGGGTGCTGCTGGTTGCCCTGTCCTTCGACGCCATCGCGCTTCCGATGTTGACGCCGCTTGTGATCAGGCCAATATGGCTGAAGGCTTGTGGAAAGTTCCCGAGGAACCGGCCCGTTCCCGGATCAATCTCCTCCGGCAACAGACCCAGTCTGTTCGTCCTCGCGCACATCCTGTCGTAGCGGTCCGCCGCCTCCTGCAACCTTCCCTGAAGCATCAGATTGTCGATCATCCAGAAACTGCAGAGCACGAACGCCCCTTCGTGGCCGGATAGCCCATCCGGGGATTTGTCGCGCAGGTACCGGTAGAGCAATCCGTCGCCAGCGCCCAGCTGGTCTTCGATCGCGTCAGCCGTTTTGACCATCCTGGAGTGGGTACCCGGGATAACCCGACGAAGCGGGAGGCTGAGCAGCGCTGCGTCCAGGTGTCCAAGCTCCTGCCCCTGGCCGTCTTCCGTAGTACGGATCGTCTGTGTCAGGAACTGTTGCTCTTCGTCCCAAGCATCTTCCAGGATCGTTCGCTGGATCCACTGGGCCTTGCGCTCCCATTCCTCGACGTTTCCGGACAACTCGAAACGCCGCGCGAGGCGTATCCCTCGATCCAGCGCGACATGGCAGAGACCCGCGGAGTAGGTCTGGATGCGTCCAGGCGTACGCACCTCCCATATGCCAGCGTCGGGAGTGCGCCATACCTCGCCCGCGCGTTCGACAAGCTCATGAAGACGACCCCAGAGCTTGTCGTTCACCATCCCCCCGCGGTTTGCCCATTGATACGCGCAATCCACCAGCTCGCCATAGACATCATGTTGGATCTGACTCGAGGCTGCATTTCCCCAGCGCACCGGTGCAGATCCACGATAGCCGGAGAGCTCCGGGTCGAGTGACTCGGGAATCTGCGGCTCCCCGTACAGCGTGTACATGGGGTTGATCTGGGTACCCTGCGCCGTTCCAAGCACCCAGGTCAGGAACTGCCACGCCTCCCGGTCAAGCCCGATCCTCCGGAGTGCATTGACAGTGAAAGCCGCATCCCGCACCCATACGTAGCGGTAATCCCAGTTCCGCTCGCCTCCAATCTGCTCCGGGAGCGATGTCGTTGGTGCGGCGACAAGCGCGCCGGTTGGCAGGTAGTCCAGCAGTTTGATCGTGAGTGCGGAGCGCTTGACATGCTCCCGATTTGGTCCTGCATAGGTAAAGGCGCGCATCCACCTCAACCAGGTTTCGGTTGTATTGGCCACGGCAGCGACCGGTGCATCGACCGAGGATGCCCCCGTGCCGCCGTTCCAGCGGAGACAGAACGTCACCGATTCGCCTCGTGCTAGTGTCCATTCACCACTTGTGCCGCTGAATTCGCACGAGCTTTCCACCACCAGGTCCATTGCCGGGTAGCAGGGTGAGCTCAGACGATACCCATCCTCATGCCTCTCTGCTTCGCATCCGCCGCGGATAGAGATGCGTGCCCTGACGGTAATGGTTCCTTCCACGATCTCAACGCAGCGAAGCAGCTCGCCGACATTAACATTGCCCTCAACATTGAGATCGGCCCCGTCCTGCGTAGGCATCAGGTCGGTGATGCGGAGTATGCCGGTTTCCAGCTTCAGTTCCGTTATCAGGATCGGCGTATCCCCGATATAGCGATGCCGTGCACCGATGATCTGGCCACCGTCGATCCTGAACGCTCCACCGAGTTCACGGTCAAGAATCGAGCAAAAGATGGGCTCGGAATCGAAACGTGGGGCACAAAGCCAGGAGATTGTCCCGTCCCGACCCACAAGGGCGGCCGTGCTGCAGTCGCCAATGATCCCGTAATCCTCAATCGGCAGGTAACCATCCAGATACTCGATGGGCTC
>JAUJLY010000077.1 GCA_030447145.1 Thermomicrobiales bacterium | reverse complement strand
TGTCGGCGACGGCAAAGGCATCGGCTTCGTCGATGGCAAAACTGTCTTTGTGACCCGCACCGCGCCGGGTGATGTCGTCCGCGCCCGCGTTACACGGCAGCAGGGTAGCACGGTGCACGCCGTCGTCGATGAGATCATTACGCCGTCTCCCATGCGCATCGAGCCGGACCATCCCCATGCCGGGAGCTGCGTCGGCTGTGACCTCATGCACCTCAGCTATGAGGACCAACTGGCGACGAAGGTCAGCATCACACAGGACAGCCTGCGGCGGATCGCGAAACTTGATGAGATTCCAGAGATCCTGATCCGTCCTTCGGACAACCAGTGGGGATACCGTTCCCGCGCTGAGTGGCAGGTCAACGTCCCGAACAAGGTGGTCGGGTATTACGCGGGAGGCACCCGGAGAATCGTCGATGTCGAGGTCGACCCCGTCTCGACAGAGGGGCTCAATACCCTGTTGACGACGTTGCGGGATGACGTGAACGCTGGCCTGGTGCCGGAGAATGCGAAGGAGTATCGGGCTGTCTCGACGGAAACCGGCTACGCCCTGGAGCCGACGACCACGACACGTTCGGCAATCCTCCAGCGCACGATCAGCGGCGAGACCTACCACTTCTCGGCGGAGTGCTTCTTCCAGGCGAATATCCCGGTGACGGAGAAACTTGTTGCCGACGTCACGAAGATCGCCGACATCGCCCGGCAGCAGCCAGGCATTGCCGTTGATCTCTATTGCGGGGTTGGGCTCTTCACGGTCCCGCTCGCTCGAAGGTACAAGCGGGTGATCGGCGTGGAGAGCTTCAAGCCTGCCGTCAAGTTCGCGAACGACAACCTTGAAGCGGCAGGGCTGACGAAAACGAAGATCATGTCCATGCCGGTCGAGCATTGGGTGACGCAGGATCAATCCCGCCATGGTCGGGTCTCCCTGGTTGTCTTCGATCCTCCTCGTACCGGGGCCGGCGCGAAGACCGTTCAGGGCATCCTCCGGCTGAACCCGGCACACATTGCAGCCGTTTCATGCGATCCGGCGACGTTTGCGCGGGACCTGCGCGGACTCCTGGACGGCGGCTATGAACTGGTGAACGTTACCGCGTACGACATGTTCCCGCAGACACATCATGTTGAGCTTCTCGCTCACCTGCGCCGGCCATAGCGAGACGAGTACGCCAGTGCGCATGGAGCACCTCGCCGAAGACCACATTCCGGATGCCATTGCCTTGGCACATGAGGCATCGGTCCGTGAGCAGCAGCACGTGCCGGCCCTCGCCAAGCTCGATGTGAGGGATGTGCTGGAGCATGCAGTCCGTGACATCGTGCGCCATGGTATCGGCATCGCGGCCTTCGAGGAATCCAAACTGGTCGGCTACATGAGCTTCATCGGGCCGATCGACAACTTCTTCGGCACCTCCCCCGGCTGCTTTTCGCCCCTGCATGGCAGTGCTGCGACTGGACCGCAACGACGACGTCTCTTTTCCCTGCTGTTCCAGCATGCATCAGAGTTGATGACCGCACGAGATGCCAGGGTCTTCGCAATCACCACCTATGCGCACGTTCACGATGCGGCGACGGCACTATCACTGAACGGGTTCGGCATCCGGAATGCCGACGCAATCCGGGAGATCGCCACTCCCCTGGAGACCGTCGCCGTCCCGGATATTACATACCGCGAGATTCTGTGGACCGACGCCGGGCGTCTCCTGTCACTCAAGAACGGCCTGGTCAAGCACCTTCACCGCAGCCCAACCTACGTCGCGGCCGAGGCGTTCACGCCGGAGTCGTTCGCCATGCTGTACGAGGAGCGCAAATCCCGCTTCTTCATCGCGCAGGACGGCGATACGCTGATCGGGTACATGGAGATCACTGATGAGGGGGAGAGCTATCTGACACCGGACCCTGGCATGCTGAATATCTGCGGCGCATTCCTTGATGAGCGGTATCGTGGCCGGGGAATTTACGGTCAGCTCCGGGGTGTCGTGATCGATGCGCTCCGCGAGGAAGGTGTCCGGCATCTTGGTGTCGATTTCGAAACGATGAACCCCAGCGCGCTGCATTTCTGGACCAGGTATTTCGACCCTTACACCTACTCGCTCGCGAGACGCCTGGATGACCTTCCAGAATCATGACGATTCCTGCACCCATTACTGTTCGCCTCACACTGCCACTGCCGCCGAGCGTCAATGCCCAGTACGTCACCGTCGGCAGAAAGCGCGTCCTCAGCAAGGTCGCGCGGTCCTTCAAGAAGGACGCGAGCAAGGTGATCGCGCTGCTGCAGGAGCGGAGCAAGATCACCCCGGTTGAGGAGAAAGCGCTCGCCAACAACCTTCTCGGGGTTTACATGACCTTCTACTTCGAGACGCCGATGCGCCGTGATCTCGACGGCGGGCTCAAGATCGCCCTGGACACGATTGCGACCAGTCTCGGCTTCGATGACCGGAACGTTGTCGACCTGCATCTCACCAAGCAGATCGATCCGCTGCATCCCCGGCTCGAGATCGAGATCGAGACCATCTCCGAATGGACCTTTGACCGGTCGTATGTTTATCTGGGAGACGAGGTGGAAGAAAGCAAATCATAGCCGCCGCGGGCGCCTGCAGGAGAGACGGTCGCATCGCGCGTGCGGTGAAGCACCCGGGGCACTGCCAGCCCGGGGCTACGAGCGGGCTTCCTCGGGTAAAATGCCAACCAATGACGGTCGCCCCATCGACCACCCCGGTTTCCGATCACCAGGAGAGACCCCTTTTGGCCACGACTGACCTGACCACCTTGCCGACGACCGACCCCACGGAGGGAGAGGTCGCGAGTGCCCACTCCGTCGAGGAATCCGCTCACCTGCTGGAGGATGCCCCCACGGCGGTCGATGCGGTTGTCATCCTCGACTTCGGCTCGCAGTACAGCCAGCTCATTACCCGGCGGGTCCGCGAGTGTGGCGTCTACGGCGAGCTCATGCCGCACGACGCCACATGGGAAGAGGTCTCCAAACTCCAGCCAAAGGCGGTCATCCTCTCCGGCGGACCGTCTAGTGTGTATGCCGAAGATGCGCCGCAACTCCCCGAGTGGGTGCTGGAGCAGAACCTGCCGACGCTCGGCATCTGCTATGGGATGCAGCTCCTCGCTCACGCACTCGGCGGCACAGTGGCGCCCACGAATCGACGCGAGTACGGACCAGCCACGATCGAGATCGCGAATTCGGATGATGTCGCTGGCCTCTTTGATGGCATGCCGGAGCGGCTCGATGTCTGGATGAGTCATGGCGATCACATCAGCAAGCTTCCGGACAGCTTCGAGGTACTCGCGACCTCCCCCAACTCGCCGGTCGCGGCGATGGGACACAGCACGATGGTCGGCCTGCAGTTCCATCCTGAAGTTCAGCACACAACCAACGGAACGCAGCTCGTGCGGAACTTCCTGACAAAGGTGGCGGGATGCACGTCGAACTGGACGCCGGAGTCGTTCATCGACGCCTCGATCCGCGAGATACGCGAACAGGTCGGTGACGGCCGCGTTCTGCTGGGTCTTAGCGGCGGCGTCGATTCCTCCGTGGCAGCGGCGCTAATCCACAAGGCGATCGGCGATCAGCTCACCTCCGTCTTCGTCAACAACGGCCTGCTGCGGCTCGGAGAGGCTGAGCTGGTGCAGGAGACCTTCACCCGCGCCTTCGACACCAACCTCGTCTACGTCGATGCCAGCGAGCGGTTTCTCGAGAAGCTGAAGGGCGTCAGCGACCCCGAGGAGAAGCGCAAGGCGATCGGTGAGACGTTCGTGCGGGTCTTTGAGTCCGAGGCGGAAAAGGCTGGCCCGTTCCAGTTCCTCGCGCAGGGTACGCTCTACCCCGACGTGATCGAGAGCGCAACCCAGAGCGCCAACTCCAAGACCGCGGCCAAGATCAAGACCCACCACAACGTAGGCGGCCTACCAGCGGACATGCAGTTCAAGCTCCTGGAGCCGTTCCGCTTCCTGTTCAAGGATGAGGTTCGGGCGGTCGGCCGCACCCTTGGCCTGCCTGAGGAGATCGTCGAGCGCCAGCCCTTCCCGGGTCCTGGTCTCGCCGTCCGGCTCCTGGGCGAGATCAACGAAACGGATCTGGAACTGCTCCGCAAGGCCGACGCGATCGTGCGCGAGGAGATCGAGGCGGCCGGGCATGCGAAAGATGTCTGGCAATACTTCGCCGTCCTGCTGCCGATCAACTCCACCGGTGTCATGGGGGATTACCGGACCTACGCGCGCGTCGTGGCGGTCCGCGCCATCGCCAGCCAGGACGCGATGACCGCGGACTGGGCGCGCCTGCCACACGATGTGCTGGGGCGGATCAGCAATCGGATCGTGAACGAGATCGACGGCATCAACCGGGTCGTCTACGACATCACATCCAAGCCGCCCGCCACGATCGAGTGGGAGTAACTTGGTGATTCTCGAAACGGCGATGCTCGATGTACGGCCCGGGCAGGAAGCCGAGTTCGAGCAGGCGTTTATCCCGGCGTCGGCGATCATCTCTTCGATGCCGGGCTACCTGGGCCACGAGCTGCACCGGTGCATAGAGCATCGATCGCGATACCTGCTGCTAGTCCGGTGGGAGACGCTAGAGGACCACACCGCTGGATTCCCAGGCTCTCCCAAGTATCAGGAGTGGAAGGAGCTCCTTCACCCCTTCTGCGATCCATTTCCGACGGTGGAGCACTTCGCCAGAATCCAATGAATTCGGGTTCGAACAGGTGGGAATGAGACGGGGCCCTTGCAGAGCCTCTCTCAGTCTTTGCCGGTCTTTACAACTCACGGCTACCTTTGCAGGCCACACCATCTATCAGGGAGAGTGATACCCGCCCATGTCTTCAGAATCCGTCACCCCGCTTGATACATTGATCGAACTCATGGCGCTTCCCGGCCCGACCGGGCAGGAGGAACCTGTGCTGGCCTGGTGCCGGGAGCGTTGGGCAGTCCTCGGCGCCGAGGTCCAGTCCACGCCCATCGGCAACGTCGTGGCCAACGTTGGTGGGACCGGACCGCGCCTGCTCCTCCAAGGCCATGCCGATGAGATTGGCTTCGTCGTGCGCAGCATTGATAGCCGGGGATTCGTCTGGCTAGCGGACGCTCAGGGAAGCAACCGCGCGTTCCATGCCCGGTATCCGGTTGGCCAGCCAGCCCTAATCCTTGCTCGCTCCGGACGCATCCCGGGAGTGTTCGCCACGCCGACCGGGCACATCCTCTCCACACGTGACGATCGGGGCGCGGAGTTACCGGACACTGCCAGCACGATCTTTGTCGACATCGGCGCTGAGTCGCGAGAGGAAGCCGAGCAGATGGGGGTGCATGTCGGGGCGGGCGTGATCTGGAATCCTGTTACCCAGCGACTGGGATCGCGTTACATCGGCAAGGCGATCGATAACCGGGCCACGCTGGCGCTGATGACGCATGTGTTGATGGAGGTCGACACGTCGGAATTGGCCTACGACCTGACGCTGGCGGCGACGGTGCAGGAAGAAATCGGGCTCGTCGGCGCACAGTCGCTGGGCGGGACGGAGGCGTACGACCTCGCAATCGCGATCGACAATGGGCCAATCGCCGACTACCCCGGCACCGAATTGGGCGATCTCCCGGTCAGGCTCGGGCATGGCCCGACGCTCGTCTACAAGGACGCGATGGTGCATTACGACCGGCGAATCATCGAGCGCCTGCTGGCAACGGCGAGGACCAGCGCGATCCCTGTCCAGCAAGGAGTGTATCCGGGGTTCGGGAGCGACGGTGTGGCATTGATCCGGGCCGGGATCCCGACGGCGCTCGTGGCCATCTCGACTCGCTACACGCACTCCCCGTTCGAGATGGGCGACGTTCGCGATCTGGAAGGGGCATTGCGGCTGCTTACGGCGTTCGTCACGACGCCCGCCGAGCCACTTCCACTCGGACCGTCGTGAGCATCTTCTGGCAATCGTCGTCCTCAGTCGATAGTCCATGCGTAGAGATGCGAGATCGCATGGAGGGATCCTGGCTCAGGGGGAGCATGACCCCAGCCCGGGTAAAGGTTCCTCGACTGCGCTCGGAATGACAGGGTTTGTGGGACTGTAGGGTGTCGCAGAATCTGCGTAGGTGAGGATAGCAAGGGATCCCATTCGCTCACATCTGGCGGATGTGCCTGTTGGGTCCTCCCCCTACGAGGTGGGAACATCGCCAACCTCCCTGCAAGGCGCTCCAAGTCCTCCCTACGACATGAAGAATCGGTGATTGTGCAGGCGGGCCCGCAAGCGTACGGCACATTAGAGCAGCCGTCAGCAGTTCCCTGATGTACAGGATGTTTCCCCTACAGGCGGATCACGCTCCGCAGAGTCTCGCCACGCTCCATGGCGTGGAACGCCTCCTCACTTTCTTCCAGTGTGATGACACGGGTGACGACGCGATCGAGGTCGAGACGGCCCTGGGCGTACCAGTCGGCCAGCAGGGGAAAGTCGCGGGTAGGCAGGCAGTCGCCGTACCAGGAGACTCGAAGGCTGCCGCCGATATCGAAGAACTTGGCCACCGGCAAGTTGAGCATCGCTTGCTGATCGGCGACGCCGACGATCACACACGTTCCAGCCAGGTCACGGCACATGATCGCCGTCTCGATGGTTTCGGCCCGACCGACCGCTTCGAACGAGGCGTTCACCCCGTTGCCACCGGTCATCTCCTTGATCCTTGCGACGGGATCGCCTTCGCGGGCGTCAATGGTGTGAGTCGCGCCAAACTCCTTCGCCGACTCCAGCTTGCCAGGATCAATATCAACGGCAATGATCGTTGTTGCTCCAGCAAGGCGGGCACCCATGATGATTGAATCGCCAACGCCACCACAGCCGATGACGGCCACGGATTGGCCCGGTTCCACCTTGGCGGAGTACAGGGCAGCGCCAACACCAGTCATTACGCCGCAGCCAATCAGGCTCATCTGCTCAGGCGGCAATGCCTTGTCAACCGGGATGCACTGCCGGGAATGGACGAGAGTATGCGTGCAGAACGTGCCGATCCCCAGGATCGGGGTGAGGAGCTCACCCTCCATCGTCCGCATGCCCTGATGAGCGTTGAGGCTGGCAGAACAGAGATGTGGCTTGCCAACGTTGCAGAATCGGCATTCACCGCATGGTGCTCGCCAGGCGAGGATCACATAGTCACCTTCCTGGACGTTGGTGACCCCCTCGCCTACCCGCTCGACGATGCCGCTCCCTTCGTGACCTAGCAGGAACGGGAACCCCGACGTACCGAACACACCATTCTTGGCCGAGAGATCGGTATGGCAGACACCGCTGGCGAGGATGCGAACCAGTACCTCGTCGGCCTGCGGAGCATCGATCGTGAACTCCTCGATTACCCCAGGTTCGCCCGGATTACGGGCAATAACCCCGCGTGCGGTCGTTATCTCGGCCATGCTTGTTGTCCAATCTGGTGAAGATTCGGCAATCCATCCAAGTTGACGTTTTCGGGCCCATGCTCGTGGAATTAGACCATACAAGTACGGGCACTGGGCCCACAAGCGGCAACTGGCTGCTACGGAGCCAGGCCGGGGGCCTTCTGGCCCGGCAGGGCGAACGACCGCGTCAAATCCTCAAAGCGGCCATGTTCGTGGGGCTCTTTCTCCGAAAACACTGTGCAGAGATACTGCCTGTGTCAGTCAGTTGAGGACCTGATGCCGGGCAATGCCCCTTCGGACGCCAGCTCACCCACTACATCTATGGGTCACCCGGAACGTTAAACATGTCCGACATGCTACGCCAGCAGGATACTATCTCGCAGGGTATTGCTGATCACCAGGTGCAAAAGGGAGATGGAATGAAGCTGACTGATTTCGACGCCTTGAGTTTCGACTGCTATGGGACCTTGATCGACTGGGAGCACGGCCTGCGTGAGGGCTTACAGAAGGTTGCAGCGCTGCAATCGCCATCGCTCGATATCGATGCGCTACTGGAGAGTTATGGCGATGCGGAGGCTGTGGCGGAGCGTACCAACCCGGGCATGCTCTACCCGCAGGTCATCGCGGAGAGCGTCGCCAGGGCCGGCGACACGCATGGAGTGACCGTGCCCCCGGAGCTGGGATCGGAGATCGGTTCCTCCGTGCCCAATTGGGCGGCGTTCCCTGACTCGGCGGAGGCGCTTGGACGTCTTTCGCAGCGTTACAAGCTCATTATCCTGTCGAACGTCGATCGGGCGTCGTTCGCTGGTAGCAATGAGCGTCTTGGTGTCACCTTCGATGCAGTACTTACCGCTGAAGATATCGGTTCCTACAAACCGAATCCGCGCAACTTCGAAGCACTGCTGGAACAGGTGCAAGGGATGGGCATTGCCCAGAACAAGCTGCTCCATGTGGCACAGAGCCTGTTCCACGATCACATGCCTGCCAAGGCTTTAGGACTGAGCACGGTCTGGATCGACCGACGGGGCAGCAGGCCAGGGTACGGCGCCACCCCGATTCCAGCGAACGCCGTCCAGCCGGATTGGACATTTCCGTCAATGTCGGCGTTCGTCGATGCGGTTGAGGCCGAGGATTGACGACTCTGCCGCAATTGCGTTGCAATTGCCTGTTTTGAACCCTTCGCCAAGCGCGTGGACTACAGGGGCGTTACGAACCAGGGTGGTCAAGGGCAACAGATCCTCGCCCGCCCTGGCTTCACGATAGGCAGTCACGTCGTGACTGAGCGGGTGCGGCCCCTACAGCGGGCACTTCTTTCGATCACCGCTTTAGTCGGCCAGGATCCGCTCGATATACTCTCGATGCTCGTCGAGATGACTCCAGCTGTTGCCACTGATCTTGTGGAAGATCTCAAACTCCTGCCCGCCTTCGACGAATGCCGAGCAGGGTTTCTGGAGATCCTCATCCGACATTCCCTGCAGCACCCGCATCAACTCGCGGTAGACGTGCTCCAGATCAGTCTGGACCTCAGGCAGTGACATCCCGGCCTTGGCCTGGCGGATGACCTCGTTCTTGAGATCGTAGCCATCGGTCTCGTAAGTCGCCTCGTCGATGCCGAGACCTTCGTGCTGCGGGCGCCCGTCACGGATCATAACCAACACTGAGTTGGCCCATGCCGAGAGATGGGACAGGTGGACTTTGGCGGACCACCCCACCTGGTCCTTTCGCTCCGTGAGGTCACTGGCATCAACTCCCAAGATCGTCGCCTGCAGCTCGTTCCACGCACGATCCATCTCGGTCAATAACTGCTCTTTCGTCATGATTTCCTGGTTAGCGTCCATGGCTATTTCCTCCTTGCCACACATCTTACCGGCGCAAGGAGACAAAACGTGACCGCCTTTTCCATTCGCTCCACCATCTTTGTGCCTGATGTTGGGGGCCCACAGAAGAACCCCGGATGCGAGATCCGAGGTTCTTCTGTGTGTGTCTCGCTACTGTGGTGTCAGGATCTCGACCCGGTTGCCGAAAGGGTCGGCGACGTAAAAGCGGGCAAAGCCCGGGAGCGGCTCGTCTTCGACAATTGCTATCCTGGCAGCCGCGAGCCGATCGCGAACGGCGTCGAGATCCTCAACCTGATAGGCGAC
>JAUJLY010000076.1 GCA_030447145.1 Thermomicrobiales bacterium | reverse complement strand
CGTCACCCGTGCGATGCCATCACGGCCAATCAAGACATTCTGGGGTTTGATATCCCTGTGGATGATTCCTGCGGCATGGATGGCCTGGAGCCCGTCCAGTACCTGGCCGATGATCGACTGAACGCGAGACGAATCAAGCGGCGCCTCACGCTCGATCAGGTGCTTGAGATCCTCGCCTTCGATGAGCTGCATAACGATATAGAGCGCATCGTCGTGCTGTCCAAAGTCGTAGACATCCACCACGTTTCCGTGGGCGATAGAGGCTGCGGACCGTGCCTCCCGCCCGAATCGCCGGACGAACGTCTCGTCCTGGGCGAAGTGAGCCCGCAGGATCTTGATCGCGACGGGGCGGTCCAGGCGTTCATCCCTTCCCCGATACGTAATTGCGCTGCCGCCGGAGCCAATGACCTCCTGAACCTGATACCGATCGGCCAGCCGCTCGGGCGGACGTCTGCGAGAAGGCTGATCAAACGACACACTACTCCCCTTCGGGTTCGGTACCCGGGAGACCCGCTAACGCGTCCCGGCACGTGGTTCATGTCGGTCATGATACGAGACCACGGCATCTTGCGCGGTTCGCAGGCCGATGCGATGCTGCACCGGAGGGGGAATCGGTGTGGCGGTAGTCGGCAATCTTGGGCTGAATCAATCCGGGCGTCACATTCTAATCTGGATGTGCGTCCTGATCGCAGTAAATCAGTTCGGGTTCGGCGCGATAGTGTCCGTCGTTGCCCTCTATGCCGAGGACTTTGATGTTAGCAAAACGGCCATCGGCCTGACGATCGCAATCTATGGGCTCGCGCGCTTTCTAGTCAATGTCCCCGCGGGACGCCTCGCGGATCTCTCGGGACGCCGCTCCAAACTGGCAGCCGGTGGCACCATTACGGTTGTCGGCGCTGTTCTCTGTGCTGTCTCCCCCAACTACACGTTCTTCCTCGTGGCCCGGTTTATCGTGGGGGCAGGTGCGGCCTTCGTCCTCACTGGTGGCCAGATTGTCCTCGCAGATATCGCCTCACCCCAAAATCGCGGCCGCGTCATGGCGATCTACCGAGGCATCTTCATCGTCGCGGTTGGAGCGGGAGCATGGCCCGGCGGATGGCTGGCCACCAACTTCGGCCTGGCCGCGCCCTTCTGGGCAAATGCGATCCTTGCAGGTGCCCTCACCGTAGTGGCCTGGTTCTTCGTGCCGGAAACCCGCCCACGTGCCACCACCGGACCCGGAACGGTCTCCTATGTGCCAACCGCGACCATGTTCCAGCAACTTCGCACGCTAAGCGCGTCTTCCGGCCTCATGATGATCGGCGCCGTCAGTCTTGCTGCCGCCTTCGCGCGAACTGGCGGCTTGTTCAACGTCATCCCGCTTCTCGCGGAGAACCAGATGGGACTCACTCCGAGCCAGATAGGCCTGGGCCTCGGCATGATCTCAATCCTGGGTTAGGTTCTCGTCTATCCATCAGGTGCACTTGTCGACCATTTCGGTCGCAAAGCGGTGATTGTCCCGTCGATGATCCTCTCCGGCGTAGCCATGATCTCTTTCGCCTGGGCGGATTCCTTCGTGACATTCATGGTCGCATCTACCTTCTGGGCAGCGGCGACTGGGATCGCCGGGGCAGCCTACGCCGCCGATGTCGCCCCACAGGGGATGACCGCGAGCGCTATGGGCATGTACAGGACGCTCTCAGATTTGGGGTACGTGATCGGTCCCTTCGCACTTGGAGCAATCGCCGATCTGGTTTCTCCCGACGCGGCACTCGTCGTCACTGCTGCGCTCCTCACCGGCATTGGCGTGCTCTTCACAATTCGTGCACTGGAAACTCTGCAACGATCCTGACGGGACAGAGTCCCTGGAAGGGCATTCGGCGTCTCAGGATCGAGAGCAGCTCGACTGAACGCCTATCCCTTCTGCCATCCCTCCAATGGGAAGAACATTGCTTCGGCAGAAGTCGAATGGCTCTTGCTCGTGTCGTCGACAGACCAGGAGCGGTACTGGAAGCTGTGTCAGGCGAGCCCAAGTGCGTGGCGGCGCGCCCTCTTCCGGGCCTTCTTTCGGCGAATGGGAAGGGTGAACGTGAAGGCAGAACCTTCTCCAGGTGCGCTTGAGACGGTGATCTCGCCGCCGTGCAGCTGGACGATATTCTTCGCGATCGCCAGCCCCAAACCTGTTCCCTTAGAGTGCCGTGCCTTGTCAGACTTGTAGAACCGCTCGAACAGGCGATCGAGTTCCTCGGGGGCAATGCCGATGCCAGTATCCCGCACTTCCACGGCAATCTCCCCTTTCTTGCGCCAGACCGATATCACAATTTCTCCACCCGCCGGGGTGAATTTGATGGCGTTGTGTACCAGGTTGAGCAGGACCTGCTCCATGCGCCTGGCATCGATCTCAATCTGCGGCAGGTCATCCTCGACATTGACAACGAATGATAGCTCAACTCGATCAATCTGCGTCCGCAATCGATCAGCTCCTGCCCGCACCACCTCACCGAGATCGACCGTTTCCAGCTGCAGTGGCGAGCGCCCGGCTTCCAGACGGGCGAAATCCAGAAGATCCTCCACCAGGGCGTTCAGCCGGTTGACCTCTCCGACGATCCTGCCCAGGAAATACCTGGCCATTTCCTCTTCTTCGACCACCCCGGCTCCCAGCGTTTCCACCAGGGCACGGATGGAGGTCAGCGGTGTCCGCAGTTCATGCGAGACGTTCGCGACAAACTCCCGGCGCACCGTCTCCAGTCGCCTCAACTCAGAGACATCGCGCAGCACCACGAGCCCGAGCCGCTCGTGTGCGCCTTCCACCGTCCGCGCCGACACAAGAATGGCGAGACGGTCCATTCCATACACGACGGTTAAGCTGGGATTCTTCTTGCCCCTCAGCGCGGAGCCCAGGACCTGCGCCATCTCATGATCCCGTGCCACCTGGACGAAGGGCCGGCCCTGAGCGGACCTCTCATCTGTCCCCAAAAGAGCTTGCGCGGAACGGTTCATCCGGAGCACAAGTCCATTCTCGTCTGTGAGCACGACACCATCCGCCAACCCCTCCATGACGGCCTCGAGTCTGACGCTCGTCTTCTCTTGTTCCTGGAGCGATCGCTCAAGACCCGCGGTCATCGTGTTGAAAGCATCCGCAACAGCATCGATCTCGACTGATCCCGTCAGTGCGACCCGCGAGGAGAAATCTCCTGTGGCAACACCCTTTGCCTGGTCGTGTAGCTGCTGCAGTGGGCGGGCGAGCCGGCCGGCGATGACCCATGAGGCGATGATGCTTGCAGCAATGACGAACGCGACCGCCGCCACGATGGAGCGCTGCGCTGCCGATACGGTTGCCTCGACATCGCCCAGGGGCACCGCCAGACGCAACACCTGGCCATTGGACTCCGGTACCAACACCGCCACGTAGAGAAGCCGCTCCTCCACGGTGGAGCTGGCACGAGCAGCATCACCCGAAACGGAGCGTCGCGCTTCCATCACCTCTGGCCGGGAGTTGTGATTCTCCATCAGGGAGGGATCCGCCTGGGAGTCCGCGATTACGTCGCCATGGGGCCCAATCAATGTAAGACGGGCATCGCTGAGTTGGCTTAAATGGTCGAAGAGCTCAGAAAGCTCCGTCGTGGACCCACCATCTTCGGAGACACGGGCAATACTGAACGCCACGAGATTCGCCTGGTCAACAAGCTCGTCACGCAGTCGGTCGATGTAGATTCGTTCAGTGCTTTCGCTGATCACAAGATAGAGGACGATCAGCACCAGTGTGGTGAGGGCTATGAACGGAAGGGCGAGCCGAACCCGCAGTATGCGCAGCCAATCCGGCCCCCGAACCAGAGGTTTCGGCCCGACCGACGATGTCGTCTCTCCAGGCGTTTCCCCGGAGCGGTCAGGTGGATTCATCGGTCACGACAAGCCGGTATCCGTGCCCCCGCACCGTCAGCAGCCGGGTCGGCAAAGCGGCATCGGTTTCCAACTTCTGACGGAGCCAGCGAATATGCACATCGACGGTGCGCGTATCGACTCGATGCTGGTAGCCCCATACCTCGCGCAGGAGGGCGTCACGCGTCATCACAATCCCCGGATGGCGCGCAAGGTAGAGCAGGAGATCGAATTCCTTAGCTTTGAGCGCAAGGGCCTGGCCACCGAGAAACACCTGCCGGGTCGCCACATCGATGGAGAGATCACCCGCGACGACAGCAGGTGTTGCCTGAGTGGTCAATGGTCCATACGCGCTGGAGCCAACGTTTTCCGGATTTTGGACCATCTTCACCCGGCGGAGCATCGCTCGCACCCGTGCAACCAGCTCCCGCATGGCAAACGGCTTGGTCAAATAGTCGTCCGCACCAAGCTCCAACCCGAGCACCCGATCGATCTCCTCGCCACGGGCCGACAGCAGCAAGATCGGTACAGCCGAACGCTCCCGGATCTTACGGCAGACATCGAGACCGTCCATTCCCGGTAGCATAATGTCGAGCACTACGGCATCGGGGCGGATCTCCGTTATTTTCGCCAAAGCGTCGGGACCAGTGGCAGCCTGGACAACGCGCATCCCCTCGCGTTGTAGGTTGAGGGTCACAGTGTCCCGAATGATGGCTTCGTCGTCCACCACGAGGACACAGGCAGATTGAGGAGACTCCGTAGCATCTTTCACGGGTGTACCCCCGCATCGGGAATATCTACGTAGGAAGAGGTCTCGCCGTCGGGTCGATGCTGCAAAGTATAGCGGGATGCCGCCCCCTCACCTGTCCCCGGACGCGTGGACGAACTCGGTGAGACACTGAAGTTGGTCAGGGTCCGTCTCGGGAAGAATGCCGTGGCCGAGGTTAAAGACGTGCCCGGGGCGATTTCCGGCTTGCTCCAGAATATCGGCCGCTGCCCGTGCAACGACAGACCAGGGAGCCATCAGCATCGTCGGGTCCAGGTTGCCTTGAATGCTCTTGTCCCCTCCGATTACTTCCCATGCATCGGCGAGGCTTATCCGCCAGTCCACGCTCACCATATCCGGGTTTGTGTCGCGGATAACGGGCAGGAGATGCGAGGTGCCGGTGCTGAAGTGGATCGAGCGGGTCGTTCCCTTCAGGGCCGAAAAGATGCGCGTGGTGTAAGGCTGGACGAACTGGCGGTAGGCGTCCGCACCAAGCAGGCCGAGCCACGAATCAAAAAGCTGGACAGCGTCGGCACCTGCTTCTACCTGGCCCTGCAGGTAGAGTTCAGTGACACTCGTCAGCTTGTCCATCAGCCCGTGCCAGACTTCTGGCTGCCCGTACATCATGGCTTTCGTCGCCGGGTACTCGCGGCTCGAGCGCCCGTCGACGAGATAGCAGGCAAGCGTGAACGGCGCTCCGGCAAATCCCAACGCCGCCGCGCGTCCACCGAGCTCACTTCGCAGCAGCCGTAGTGCCTCCAGCACATACGGAGTGCCTTCCTCTGGCCCGACCACCCGCAGCTTTTCAACGTCCTCCATCGTCCGGATCGGGTGCTCGATCACAGGGCCGACACCAGGCTTGATCTCGAATGGCACTCCGAGACTCTCGAGTGGCAGCATGATGTCGGCAAAGAGCACGGCGCCATCGACACCGAAGCGGTCCACCGGCATGAGCGTGGCCTCGACCGCCAACTCTGGCGTACGTGCTACCTCGAGAAAAGCGTACTTCTTGCGCAGCTCCCGGTACTCGGGCAGGCATCGTCCTGCCTGGCGCATGAACCAGACGGGAGTCGTGTCGACCGGCCGCATATTCGCCGCTGCCATAAACCGTTCCCGACCAGTCATAGTCGATATCGTGCTAGACAAAACGCATTCCTCGTTTCAGGATTTTTCCAACCTGCGGCATTACGCCTTGTCTTGGAGCCACTGAGCCACTTCCCTGGCGTGATAGCTGATGATTCTGTCGGCACCGGCGCGCTTCATCGAGAGCATCGTTTCCAGGGTCAGGCGTCGCTCGTCGATCCACCCAAGCTGGGCGGCTGCCTTGATCATCGCGTATTCCCCGGAAACGTTGTAGGCGACGACCGGCACATCGACCCGCTCACGCGCCGCTCGCAACACGTCAAGGTAGGAGAGCGCGGGCTTCACGATGATCGCGTCTGCTCCCTCCGCCATATCGATCTCGATCTCTCGCATCGCCTCGCGGATGTTACCGGCGTCCATCTGGTGCGTTCGCCGGTCTCCAAACGTCGGGGTACTTTCGGCCGCCTCGCGAAACGGGCCGTAATAGGCCGATGCGTACTTGGCGGCGTAGGACATGATTGGGGTATTCACAAACCCGGCATCATCCAGCGCCTGCCGAATGATTGCCACTCGGCCATCCATCATGTCTGACGGTGCAACGATATCTGCGCCCGCTTCCGCATGGCTCACCGCCGTCCTGGCGAGGAGTGGCAATGTCTGGTCGTTATCGACCACGCCACTCACAATGATCCCGCAGTGGCCATGACTCGTGTATTCACACGCGCAAACATCCGTCACGATCAGCATCTCGGGTGCATAGTCTCGGATCAGCTTCACGGCCCTCTGGACGATACCGTCGGCCGCGAAGGCTCCCGAGCCGATCTCGTCCTTCTCGGATGGGATACCAAAGAGGAGTACTCCCGGAATACCGAGATCCCTGAGGCCATCGACTTCTCCCGCCAATGAGTCAAGCGAGAGCTGGAACTGTCCTGGCATCGAAGAGATCTCCTTCCGGATGCCCTCTCCCTCCACGACAAAGATGGGATAAATGAAGTCGCCTGCGGAGAGATTGGTCTCTCTCGCAAAGGCGCGCAAGGCTGTGTTCTGCCGCAGCCGGCGTGTGCGCTGGAACACCGGCAGTGGGACTGGAGACGTTGTGGAACGAGTCATACGGATACTCCAGAGGCAGAAACCGCGGCGTCATGGCCGAAGTAGTGCTGGAGAGCATGAATGAAACCTCCGGCGTCCTGGGTCGGAGCCTCTCCATGCATCGGTAAACCGGCGACACGCAAAGCCGCCGAGGTTGTCGGACCGATTGAGAAAAACGCTGCACCGGAGAGCGCCGGAAGATCAGCGCCCGCAAGGTGACGGAAACTCTCGATGGCCGATGGTGATGCGAAGGTAACAGCATCGATCTTGCCGTGATGGATAAGCCTCCGTACCCCGGCGTCCACCTCGGAGACCGGCACATTACGGTAGGCCTCAATCGCCTCAACATCAGCGCCTGCTGCCCGCAGCCCATCTGCAAGAACCGGCCGCGCCTTGTCGGAGACAAGGCACACCACCTTGGCGCCGTCGACGCCGGCATGCACCATCTCCCGGATCAACTGTTCGGCACCCGGTCCGGCGGCGACGAGATGTGCCTTGAGCCCTGCACGATCGAGTGCTTCATGAGTGCGCGTACCGACTACCGCGATCCGAACCGCCACATCCCTTCTATGCAGACAAGCGGCAAGTGGCTCCACCGCATGAGCGCTTGTCAGCACAAGCCAATCAATCTGCCCACCAACAGCCCGATCGACGGCATCTTGAACAGACGAGGTATCAGCGACCGGCTGGATCGAGATCGTCGGCATCCTCAGGGCATGCGCACCTCTTGCTGTCAACGCAGCCATCAACGGCTGCGCCTGAGCCTCGGAGCCGGTGACAAGCACCGTCACACCGGCGAGCGGATTCAAACGATCAGTGCCGGTCCACTTGGGCGCCACTGTGCGGATAAGCCGGTTGGCTGCGGCAAACGCTCCTGTCTCCGCGCCGTCAAGGGAGAACTCCTCGTACACCCGTTCCAGGCGTTGACCATCGTTCGACGCAAGCATCCCCCAG
Organism: Thermomicrobiales bacterium; assembly: GCA_030447145.1. Lineage (GTDB taxonomy): Bacteria > Chloroflexota > Chloroflexia > Thermomicrobiales > UBA6265 > UBA6265. The sequence continues at coordinate 1,758 of JAUJLY010000076.1, read as the reverse complement.
AACCGAACCACCGGGATTCCACGGGCCCCTTCCACCAGTGCATGCGCCCCGATCGGGGTGGTGCATCCGCCACCTACACCACGGAGAAATGCTCGCTCGGTCCCTACCGCCAGCCGGATGTCGGCATTGTCGAGACGTGCAGCGATCTCGTGGACCGGATCCGGAGCAACTCGGGTCTCCACCGCAAGCGCTCCCTGACCAGGCGCCGGGACGAACTCATCGACCGGCATGAGCGCGGTAATGGGGTCATCCCAGCCCATCCGGCGCAGACCTGCCGCCGCGAGGATGACCGCGTCGTAGGTATCGGACAACCCTTTTCGCAGCCGTGTGTCGATGTTTCCACGAAGCTCGCAGATCTCGGCATCCGGACGGATCGCAAGCACCTGCACCGCCCGCCGGCGTGAAGAGGTGCCGATCACGGGATTCCGGGGCAGCTCATTTAGTGACACGCCGTGCCTGGAGACCAGGGCATCACGCGCATCCTCCCGCTCAGGGAAAGCGGCAATCGTCACGCCGTCCGGCGCGAGACTAGGGAGATCCTTCGTGGAATGCACAGCGAGATCGACGCGGCCGTCAAGGAGCTGAACCTGAAGCGCAGAGGTGAAGACGCCGCGCCCGCCGATCTTCGTCAATGAGGAGTGCTTGTCGATATCGCCCTCGGGTCGAATGATCTCCAATTCGAAGGCATCTTCCGGCGATGCCTTCTGCAGCAGCGCTTGCACGGCATGCGCCTGCCACAGGGCGAGCGCACTTCCTCTGGTTCCTATGCGAAAACTTTTCGGTTCACTGGATACTGACACGCAATGGCCTGACACAAGGAAACATGGGGAGGAGGGAGGCAGCGTGAAAGATGGATCCCGGCTCAATAATCCTCCCTATTCTAGGGACGCCCGGACTACCGGTTCAAGCCATTGTGCGACACTGCCGGAGTTACTGCCCTCCTGCAACACCTTGAAGAGCGCCTTCTGTTAGGGAACAAAGGCTCACCGAAAGCGGATTCCTGATTGAAAGCGAGGGGCAGGACATCGCCTGTCTCATCGGGAAGGCGGAGCCGTGCTCAGCACACTGTGTTACAATACAGTGTCTTGGGTGCTTCGAACGCCCGCTTTTTTATGCAACAGTGCGATGATGCATAAGGTGGCTGATCCGGACGGCGCAGTGTTGAGTGGATGATTGCGTGCTTGAGATGCATTGGAACGATTGTATTTCGCGCACTGGCCAGAACCAATTGGGCAGGATATACGTACGATGACCGATGTAGAAAAGGTAACGGCAACGCTGGCGGAGTCTACTGAAGATTCTGCTCCGGCGGCCGCTCCCTCCAAAAAGAAGTCTAAAACCGCGCCGGAGCTCTCCCCCTATGCAGTAGTGGAGACGGGTGGCAAGCAGTACCGTGTGTCAGTAGGTGATCACATCACGATCGAGCGCCTCGCGGACGATGCAGGCAGTGAGATTACCCTCGATCGCGTGCTGATGCTGGGTGGTGACGGTTCCACGCGGATCGGCACCCCGGTTGTCGAGGGCGCGACGGTGTCCGCGACGATCGACGAGCACAAGCGCGGCGAGAAGATCGTGGTTTTCAAGTACAAGGCCAAGAAGGGCTATCGTCGAAAGATGGGCCACCGACAGGAACTCACCCGGGTGACCATCACTGGCATCACCGGCTAGTACATTACCGGCGAGTGGCGTTTTCACGACGCACCGCTGTGAGAGAGGACACAACATCATGGCTCACAAGAAAGGTATGGGCAGCACCCG
>JAUJLY010000075.1 GCA_030447145.1 Thermomicrobiales bacterium | reverse complement strand
TCTGCTCCGGAACTTCCTTTCCGCTTGCGGTACAGAGGTGCATCAGGGCGATGCGGTGCCCGTCCTGGGTTATTAGGTGAGTGGAATCATGACGATCGTACAAGAGGCAGCATCGGCGTTCAATATCAAGCAAGTGATCCAGACGGTTGTCGAAGGGAGCGAGCTGGGGACGGCCGAGGCGACCGCCGCAATGAATGCCATCATGACCGGTGAGGTCACAGACGCCCAAATCGGCGCGCTGGTGACCGGGCTGAGGATGAAGGGGGAAACGGTCGATGAGATCGCTGGCTTTGCCCAAGCCATGCGGAATCACGCGCTGAAGGTGGACGTTGATTCCGACGAGAAGCCTCTTCTCGACACCTGCGGGACCGGCGGTGACCACTCCAATTCGTTCAATATCAGCACGACGGCAACCTTCGTGATCGCTGCCGCTGGTGTCCGCATCGCAAAACACGGCAACCGTGCTGCCTCCAGCCTATGCGGATCCGCTGACCTGCTGGAAGGGCTCGGCGTCGCGGTCGAGCTAACGCCCAGGCAAGTTGTCGAGAGCGTGGAGCGGGTTGGCATCGGCTTTATGTATGCGCCGGCGTTTCACCCGGCGATGCGATTCGTTGGTCCGGCGCGAAGGGAGATGGGCATCCGAACCATCTTCAACGTCCTTGGTCCCCTTACGAATCCGGCGGGAGCGAAGCACCAGCTCATCGGGGTGGGCCACCCTGACATCGCGGTGAAGCTGGCGGCGGTGCTTGGCAAGCTGGATAGCCAGCACGCAGTGCTCGTCCACTCCGAGGAAGGCCTGGACGAAGTCGGCATCAAGGGCACCACGCAGATCACTGAATACGATGCTCGAGTCGGACAGATCGAAACCTACGCCGTGTCGCCGGAAGATTTCGATCTAGAGCGAGGAGCGCCGGAGGCTCTCCTCGGTGGAGATGTGTCCGAGAATGTCCGGATCACCCTTTCCATTCTCAACGGTGAGCAAGGCCTCCGCCGTTCGGTGACGCTCATGAACGCCGGGGCCGGCATCTATGCAGCGGACGCCGCCAATTCGTTCGAGGAAGGCGTGCGGATGGCCGCCGAGGCACTCGACTCGGGTAAGGCGCTGCAGAAGATGGAGGACCTGGTGCGGGTCACTCAGGAACTGGTTGGCACGGGGACGGGAGCGCCGGCATGACACCATCGCTTAGAGAGACAGGAACGTATCTGGACCGCATTCTTTCTCAAACCGTCCGCGACCTGGACGTCAGAAAATCGCGGATTCCCGTGGCCGTCCTGGAAGCGAAGATAGCGACGATGCCGACACCGGCCAATGTGATGCCCGCACTCCAGCGAGGGACCGTCGGCGTTATCGCTGAGTTCAAGAGGGCATCGCCTTCGAGGGGCAGGTTTCCTGTAGACATCGCGCCAGAGGATGTCGCCGCGGATTACATAGAAGGGGGAGCTGTCGCGATTTCCTGCCTTACAGATGAGCCGTTCTTCTCTGGCTCACTGGATGACCTGCGGTCTGTAGCGAGTATTGCGTCCAGGGCAGAACCAGTAGTACCCGTGCTCCGCAAGGATTTCATTCTCGATACCTATCAGGTCGACGAGGCACGGGCGTATGGTGCCTCGATGGTGTTGCTCATCGCCGCCGCTCTTGACGACCGTCAGCTGCGTGAGTTCAGGGAGTATGCGGAGACCCTGGCAATGAGCGCCTTGGTCGAGATCCACGATGTGCAGGAGTCAGTGCGTGCGGTGGGGAGTGGAGCGACGATCATCGGGATCAATAACCGGAACCTACAAACCTTCAATGTTGACCTCGCGGTCACGGAGCGCCTTGCGCCGATGCTCCCCAGTGGCACGGTGGTCGTGGGTGAGAGCGGAATCTTCACCCGAGACCATGTCGAGAGACTGAGCCACTCGGGAGTCGACGCAGTTCTCGTTGGAGAGTCCCTGATCCTCCAGGATGATCGGGCTGCCGCCGTTCGTCAGATCGCCGGGGTGCCTCGTGTCCCGTAACCACACGATGGTCAAAATTTGCGGCCTGCGAGACGTTCAGTCGGCGAGGGTTGCTGTCGAGGCCGGGGCTGACGCGTTGGGCTTCATTGTGTCGCATTCCCGGCGGCAAATAACCCCGGCGGCCATACGTGCCATCCGTGAGGAATTGTCGGCGGCATTCGATGCGCTTCCGCCAATGATCGGCGTCGTTGTGAACACGTCCGCTGGTGATATTGCCGACCTGGTTCAGGAGTCCACCGTCGACGCGGTTCAGTTGTCCGGTGACGAGGAGCCTGAGGCTCTTCGGGATATCGATGTTCCTGTCATAAAGGCCCTGCGCTTTCCCCGAGGAACGCCGGTCGACAGCGCCAGGCGACAGATCGAGCGCTGGCTGTTAGCTGACGTGCCGGCGAAGCATGTCCTCATCGAGGGGCACGCAGAGGGGAGTTACGGGGGGACGGGAACGATGGGGAACTGGACCTTGGCAGCCGAGATGGCGGCGGAGTATCCGATCTGGCTCGCGGGGGGACTTGACCCGACCAATGTCGGTTCAGCCGTGGGGCAGGTACGCCCTGCTGCTGTCGACGTCAGCAGTGGAATTGAGACCGATGGTACCAAGGATCCGGCGAAAATCAGGGCGTTTGTGGTCGCGGCTCAATCCCTCGTCTCCTGAGTCTCCCTGGATGCGATCTTAATCGAAGTCTGCAGAATCCCCTGTAGCCAACTCGCTTCGTCTCCACTATTTTCCTGCGCTACCTGCACGGAGCGTTGGGGAAGTGAGCGCGAGATCTGGTAGATCCCGCGCTCACGCACCATAAACCCGTAGTCCACCAATTCCCTCCTCAACGTCGCCACGTCCTCGTGCGCTGTCCGGAGAATGTCGTTAACCTCGCGTTCCTCATATCGACGGTCGGGCTCGAAGCGCTCCAGCAGCAGCTGCAGCACGACGACGCGCTGTTTCCGCTGCGCGGGAATACTCTTGAGCCTCGGCCCGTCAAAGAAATTGCGGAGAATCCTTGAGCGGTCATCGTCGGTACTCACGCCCTCGGTGGGAGCGTATGTCCCGTTCGACGCTTTTCGGGCGGCCAGCAACAGGTCCGAATTGAGGGAGTAGATCTGCTTCTGTGCCTGGCGCCTGTTTATCACGATGCCGGCATCAACAAGTTTTCGCATGTGGTGACTGACGGTCGGCGCTGTGAGGTCGAGACGTTCCCCCACCTCCTTGCCGGAGAGCTCTGACTCGGCGAGCAACCCGAGTATGCGCAGTCGGGTCTCATCGGCGATGACCTTGAGCAGCCGCGCGAGATCTTCGGATGTGGTGACTGAACCGGACAGGACCCTCTCCTTTCTATTACTTCGACAGACGTGGAATTAGACTATCATCGAAACGGTGGCGAGTCAATGGCAAGTGAAGGACCCGACGCAGGCAAATTGTTGGGGGACGGGAAGTGCTACGGCGTCCGTCCAGCTGCTCGGAGGCGGTAAGAAGCCGGAGGTAATGCTCGGAATGTCGCAGCAGCGCGGGGCGTCCGACTGCCTTTGGAACTTTGGAAGATCTCCCATACTCCTGTCTTTTCGCGGACAAGCCGGCGGGGCTACCGGCTGTCAGTGGCAAGGGCCGGGTGTCATGAGGACCGATGGCCTGGATCAGTCGTCGAGGTAGAGTGGCGCGGTCTCCCAGGAGTTACCGAAGCCACATGCCCAATTGAGGGCGCAAAGGCGAAGCTCTGAGAGCCAGGCGACATCGTCCTGGTCGTCCTGGCCGAGGGTTGCGAATGGAATGCCTGCATCGGTCGCGAAGTCACCATCCACGATCGGTATGAGGTCTGACTTCCCGAGTTCCGCGACAACGTCAGCCAGTGCGTCCATGTCGTCCGCAACATCAATGGCGCGCCAGTACCACAACTCCCAGCGTTCACGTTCCCGGGCGAGTTCATCGTCGGACCGCAATCTGGCACCGGATTGCAGGGCGCGCACTTTCGCCCACGGCTCCGGCGCCCATTCGAGGACCTCGCCCTCGGCAACGCCGTCCTGAGGCATGGGAAGGGTCGCGGAGGGTACGGCACGCAGGGCCCATGCGATCGTCGAGGCGCTGATAAGGGCGTCGTCGCACTCGGCGAGGTCGTCGTCATCCAGTTCGCCCACTGGTCGGCTGAGGAGTTCCAGTTCACGGTCGGAGACCCAGCTCTGAAGCTCCGTTCGCGTCCATGTGACGAGGTCAAACCGATCAGTCTCAAGATCAAAGACATCGCGCCCGGAATCGACCTCAAGTGTGCCGCGTCGGGCAACCGACGCGAGGACAACCGCCCGGCCGATGAGTTCGATCACCGGCCACGGTCGGATATCGACAGAATCGTCTTCGCTCATTTGGCCATTCTGCTCCGCCATGGCGCTCGCCCTTCTCTTTCCTAGACGTTGAAGAGGAAATTGATGATGTCGCCGTCCTGAACGATGTAGGTCTTTCCTTCCCGCCGGAGTTCGCCTGCCTTGCGGACCTGCGCCATGGATCCTGCTGCAATCATCGCGTCGTAGCCGACAACCTCTGCCCGGATGAAGCCACGCTGGATGTCGCTGTGGATCTCACCGGCTGCCTCAACGGCTGTGGCCCCGCGGCGGATGGTCCAGGCCCGGCACTCGTCCTCGCCAACAGTGAAGAAGGGCATTAGACCAAGCAGGTCGAACGAGCTCCGAATAATACGCCCGAGCGCTGACTCCGTAATGCCCAGATCGCCCATGAAGAGTTCAGCGTCCTCGCCTTCAAGCTGGCCTATCTCCATCTCGATCTTGCCCGCTATGCCATCGACCGCAACCTTGGGGGCGGCAAACTTTTCACGAGCTTTTGCAACGAGGTCCTCACCCGATTCGCCGAGCTGATCCTCGCCGAGATTGAGGAGAATAAGCAATGGCTTTTCTGTCAGGAAGCCAAAACCCCGCAGCAATTTCGCATCGTCCGGATCCAGGTCGTCGACAACTTCGCGGATTGGCTGGGCGTTTTCCAGCGCGGCTAGGAGCTTTCTCATGAGTGCAAGCTCGCGTTCCGCCAATTCGCGATCCGCCCCCCGCGTCTTCTGGATCTGGCTTTCGATGCGGGTGATGCGCTTCTCGATGAGCCCCAGGTCACTGAACAACAGTTCCATGCTCAGCGTTTCGATATCCCGCAAGGGGTCTACCATTTCCTCTGGATGAGGGACATTCGGGTCGTCAAATGCACGAACTACATGAACCAGCGCATCTGCCTGGGCAAGATGACCGAGAAGCTGGCCGCTCAGGCCCTTCTCCGCCATTCCCTTTGCGATCCCTGCGACGTCAAGATACTGCACATCAGCCTGGACCTTCCGCTGGGGCTTGAAGAGCTCGGTGAGCGTATCAAGCCGGGGATCCGGGACTTTTACAGTCGCGAGGTTGGGCTCGTCGTTAGCCGCGCCAAACGTACCAGTCGCGGCCTCTGCCCGAGTGAGCGCATTGAACACGGTGGTCTTCCCGGATCCGGGAAGACCAATGATCACCAGTTTTGTCGCCAAGATATATCCTTCATCGCTGCGCCTGGAAGCGCAGATTCTCTGCTAGCTGTTCTGCGCAGACCGCGCTATTGCGATTTCAACGATTCCGGAGCCAACCTTCACGGTCGTATATCCATCCTCGCCGGACAGACCGTCTGCACGAGTGAGCAACGTCGCCAGGACTTCGCGCCGGATTTCGTCGGCGTGCGTCTCAATCGCCGAGGCTGTTTCGCTGTCGCTGTTGTAGCGCAGCTCAATCCGGTCATCGATCTGGAGCTCGAACTGCTTGCGCGCGTCCTGAACTACGCGAACGAAGTCACGGGCCACCCCCTCACCAATCAACTCCGGCGTCAGTTCCGTATCAAGGACAACGGTCGCCTCGCTCGACTGAGCGGCGGCGAATCCTTCTCTCTTCCGTAAGGTGACAAGCACTTCTTCCGCGAGCAGCTCAGGCCTAGAGCCGTCCGGGAGTGGAATTGTGATCTTTTCGCCCGCATTCACTTTGGCCGCTATGGCGGCGGCGTCCAGCTTCCCAAGCGCGCTCCGTATCGCCCCAAGTTGCTTGCCATACTTGGGCCCGAGCAGGGGAAGGTTCGGCTTAACCTCGTAGGCGAGAACATCCCCGAGATCAGTGAGCGCCCGAACATCCTTGACATTGAGCTCGTCAAGGATCTGGCTCTTCAGCCGCACCACCGCTTCCGCATCTGCCGGATCAGGGGTATGGACGAGGATCGCTGGTAGCGGCTGCCGAACCTTGATGTTTGCCTCTGACCGCGCGGACCGGCCCAGCTTGACGACCGCTAGGACGGCGCCCATTTCCCGGGAGAGCTGCGCGTCGACCAGCGATGCATCAGCCACAGGGAAGTCCGTGAGATGCACCGATATGGGCGCCGACTCGTCGGCCGAGCGGACGATGTTTTGGTAGATCGTCTCGCTCATGAACGGCAGCGTCGGTGTGAGGAGCTTGGCCACGATAACCAGCGCCTCATGAAGCGTCTCGTAGGCCGCCGACTTGTCCGCATCGCTCTCCGGCTTCCAGAAGCGGCGTCGATTGCGCCGGATGTACCAGTTGGAGAGCTCTTCAACGACGAAGTTCTCGATCGCCCGGCTGGCCGTGGTCACGTCGAACCGGTCCATGTTCTCGCGCACTTGCTGGGTCAGCTCATGCGCGCGGGAGATAAGCCAGCGGTCGAGCAGCGTGCGCTCCGCCATGGGAGTCGGCGTCGCCGGCGGTATCCAGCCATCCAGATTCGCGTAGGTGACGAAGAACGAGTAGGAGTTCCAGAGCGGAAGGATGAAGCGACGCCTGACATCGTTCGTGACGTTTAAGCCAAAGCTCAGGTTGATGCCCGGGTTCACCGTGGCGAACAGCCATCGCATGGTATCGACGCCAATCTCATCGGCAGCATCGTCAAACCAGATCGCATTGCCCTTGGACTTGTGCATCTCCTCGCCCTTCTCGTCTCGCATGAGGGCGTAGGTGAAGACGTTCCTGAACGGCGCACGGGCGGTGAGCGCGACGCTCTCGGCCAGTAGCGCATAGAACCAGTTGCGGAACTGGCCCGGGAAGCTCTCGGAGATGAGGTCAGCCGGGTACCACTTCTCCCAGTACTCCTTGTCGGTCCGGTAGTGCAGCGTTGACATTGCGACGATGCCCGCGTCCAGCCAGGGATTGCCTACATCCTTGATACGGTTGACCGGCTTGCCGCACCCCTTGCATGCGATTTGGATAGTGTCCAGATAGGGGCGGTGTGGGGAGTGGCCCTCGAACTCCTCCCAGCCCGAGACGGCGCGCTCCTTGAGCTCGTGTTCGGAACCAATCACATCGAAGGTGCCGCATTCCTCACAATCGAAGATGGGCAGTGCGAGGCCCCAGTAGCGCTTCTTGGAGATCATCCAGTCGTGCATATTGGTAAGCCAGTCCAGCTCGCGCTCCATCCCGGAGGAGGGAATCCAGTTGATGGTCCTGGTTTGCTCCTTGAGCTGCTCACGGAGACCGTCTATCGAAATGAACCATTCGTCCACCAGGCGGAAGAGCAGATCCGTACCGCATCTCCAGCACACCGGGTAACGGTGGGTGTACATCTCGGAACGGTAGTGAAGTCCCTTTTGCTTGAGATCCTGTTCGATCTCCTTACCAACCTCGGCCGCATGTTTGCCGGTGAGCCAGCCGAAGCCATCGAGGAAGATGCCGAACTCATTGATAGGGGCGATGATGGCCAGGTCGTTCTCTTTCGAGAGGGCGTAGTCTTCCTTACCCGCGCCACCGGCGGTATGGACGATGCCCGTACCTTCCTCGGAGCTTACGTCACTCCACGCGATCACCCTGTGTCCGAGCCCTTCGGCGACCGGAAGCTCATCGTAAGGGCCCCGATAGGAGCGCCCAACCAGATCGGCGCCTCGTACCTCCCCGACGACCTCGTGTTCACCGCGCACGGCGTCTCCAATCGCGTCCTTCGCGACGTAGAACGTCTTGTCACCCTGTTTCACCTTGGCATAGGCCAGTTCAGGGTTAACCGAGGCCGCCACATTGGATGTAAGCGTCCACGGCGTTGTCGTCCAGACCAATAGGGAAGCGTCTTCGTCCGTCAGTGGTAGCTCAACGAAGAGCGACAGGTGCGTGCGCTCCTTGTATCCCTCGGTGACAATCTCGTGCTCCGAGAGGCCGGTGCCACAGCGTGGGCACCAGGGCATCACATCGTCTCCCTTGTAGATCCAGCCTCGCTCGTGACAGGTCTTCAGGAAATGCCAGATGGTGTAGTTGTTCTCATCCGACATTGTGTAGTAACTGTTGTCCCAGTCCATGAAGTAGCCGAGACGCTTGGACTGCTCGGTCTGCCGGGCGGAGTATTTCCAGACGCGCTGCTTGCATCGCTCCACGAACTCCGCAACACCAAACGATTCGATCTCGCGCTTGTTCTTGAGGCCCAGCTCCTTCTCCACCTCGACCTCGACATGAAGCCCCTGGCTATCGAAGCCGTTCTGGAAGCGCTGCTCCTTGCCCAGCATATTTTGATACCGCTGGAAGATGTCCTTGTAGGAGCGGCCCCAGGCGTGGTGTACGCCCATAGGGTTGTTCGCGGTGATCGGTCCGTCGATGAACGAGAACCGCTCTTCAGACCCGTTGTTGCGGTCGAGATACTGGCGAACGACCTGCTCCTTGTCCCACCATTCGAGGAGATCTCGCTCCATGTGCGGGAAGTCAACCTTCGACGGGACGTCCTGGAATGTCTTTGCTGTCTTCGTTGTCTCGACCATGGTGTCCTGGTTCTCCCGGAGCGTTTCACATCTGGAACTTGCGCGATGCGCAGTCAATCGGCGTCTTGGGTGGCATTCCTGGCCAGCGGTTGGCCGGGTAGCCCTCACGCCGGACCGTGCGGCCTTACCTAAAACTGAGTTAAGAAGCCTGGTATCAGGCACGAAAAGGGCCCGACCTCAGGGTTGAGGACGAGCAGTGCCGCGGTACCACCTCAGTTGGCCATTCGGCAGAATGACCCGCTTGATCCGTGATATCGGACGGGACCCGGTCGCGTCTACTAGTCCCCGAAGGACGTTGGCGCGACGGCTCAGGAACGATGTCCCACTGTGTACTTGATGATCCGGCTTCCATCGTCCCGGACTTGCTGGTCGGCGCACAGGGGGCGCGTTTTCCTTCAGCGCCTCAAGCTTCTTCTCTTACGTGTTAGTGTACCAAAAATGGCGGTGATTCCTGCTTTCACGCTCCCTTTATCATCCATCGCTTGGTGCGGCGGTAGAGGGCCGTGAGCCCGACTAGCCACGTTGTGCCAAGCAGGTATGACGCGGCAACATCGGTGAACCAGTGGTGACCAAGATAGATCCGGCTGGGGCCGACGAGCGCCAACAGGGATGTAAGCAGGGCGACGACAACCCTTCGGATCGATTTGGCTCTCACCCAGGTGTCTGCGAGGTAAGCAAGAAACCCGTATACGCCCATATAGATAATGACGTGTCCGCTTGGAAAGCTAGAGCCGCCGATGTTCGCGACAGCGACCTTGATCGCTGTGCCTTCTGAGCTCGGGCGCTTGCGCCGCATGATCCGCTTGAACGTACTTGAGACGCCGCCCGTACCCCATGC
>JAUJLY010000004.1 GCA_030447145.1 Thermomicrobiales bacterium | reverse complement strand
ATAGGCTTCTGGGAGTCGATTATCAATGAACAGGTAATAATGCTCCTTGAAGTTCCGGTAAAGCAGGCGCGAAAGGGACTCGAGAACAGAGTCGTCGTCGAGGAGATGAACTGCGTGAGAGACCAACGTGCGCTCGAAAGAGCGCGCATGATAATCATCAGTACTCCAAGGTGATTGCTCGGTCCACCACTTGAGAACGGTGGCTATTTGTGGCTGGTCTAGTAGTTGAATGAAATGAGATTGAAGGAACTCATTGTAGGCACCAATGATCTCGCTTCTTGGTGGTGAAAATACCTCTATTACTTCGCTGACAGGAAGGCGGTCCGGCCAATTTGATATCAACGCATAACCCTTGAGATTTTGGGCAGGATCATCCGCAATCTCCTGGTCAATTAGTGGAAGCAAGGCCTCTTTACTAGAGTCGTTCCCAAGCCTTGAAACAAAGTAGGCAGCACCTCGTCGCAGATATTCGGGGATATTGGGATCTAACGCCACTTGAGCGATCACATTCGCCAAGGTCGTTACTTTCCCTGCTATGGCAATGTCAATTGCTATGTCTCGAGTCTTGGGCTCTAGTGATCGATTAGCGATGAACGGGAGCAGTGTCTGATGCAGGTGATCTCCATTGAGGTTCTCGAGTTCTGAATGGTAGTACCATCGGCTCGGTACGATTGATCCACGTTCAAGGGATTCGAGAAATCCTCTTGCTAACGCAGTTCGGGCTTCCTTATTGTTGAGCGCCACGTCACTGAGAACGAGTCGCTCAGGATCAAGATCAATGAGCGCAGCCAGCATTCTTGGATCTAGCGAAGCCGCCCATGCTGCCACCTCAGAAAGCAGCGGAATAATCCTGCGCTCAGCATCATCGGGATTAGCGAGAAGCGCTAATTTCTGTTCGATGGGAAGATCTAAGTCCGCCAGATATTTGGCTGCTAGGAACTCAGGATAGGACTGGTGTCCCCAGACAACTTGCCCTTCCGAGACCGCAGAGAAAAAGCCCGAGTGGAGAGTTTCATTTAGCGCAACGAGACTGGCATCCACTTCGCCGACAGTCGTAGATTCCGTACCTCCTTCAGCATCTCTCATGAACAGGATGTCGGACGAAATGGTTCCTCGCGAATCACCTGGAGAAAGAATCGGCTTATTGCCAAACATGGAGAGAAAGGCGATACGTCCTGATAATGCGCGCAACATGTCCGGATTATTTGTTGCCCCTTCTGAGGCCGCGACTTGATACATACCTTCCCAGAATAGATCGGCTTTGCTGTCTAGCAGCGTTCCGGAGTTCTTGTATCGGTTGAGCAACCATTGAAGGTGGGGTGGTCTGATGGCGAGAGATTCAATATCTTGTTGCTGCAGAGCTTGAATGAAACGTTTGCCATCAATGCCTTCCGAGGCGGCCGCACTCTTGACATCGTCCACAGTGAGCGGGGAGAGGAAGTATTCCTCAATGCTGTGAGATTCTGTGTCCTCTCTCTCGTCCTCTGAAAACAAGTCTCTTGCAAACGCCGCTAGACCGGAATCCCATCCTACTGGTCGGGATACGAAACGAAGCTTCAGCCTAGTCCGGAGGTCTGGATGCTCCTCGAAGGCAGACCTGAGTTCCTCTCGAATAATGCCGCTAAGATTGGATATCTTTCCGGCACTTTCGTCGAAACCATCGAAGTAGACCCAGATTGTTCCAGAGGAAGCTAGTGCACGCTTCCATTTGGTGCGATCGAACCAATATTTTTGCAATGACGCCTCTGTATGAAGCAGTTCTCGTGCGTCAAGATGGAGAACCATATCCTCGGAGGTGGCACTGCTCCTGGTATTTCTAACCGCCTTTTTGATTTCTGTGGTCTTTCCCATTCCGGGATCTCCAAGCAGTATCAGAAGAGGCAGTTCTTCTAAATCCTCGAGTTTCACAAATCGAGTGTCGCGAGTGGCTGTGAGTAATTTACGTGAACGAAGCACGTAGGATTCCTTTGCCAGGATCCAATAGCGCGTCCAATCCCAATTGGCCATAAAGGGTTGATCCAAGCGTTACAACAGAATTTGATCCACGGACTGCGAACTTAGTGTACGTTCTCGACAGCTGAAGGAACGCGAAAGTGGTGATTCATTACCTACTTGGTGGAAGCGATAAGAGCAACCCTTGCTGAATATGTACGGGAAGGGGAGGGCATCGCAACCCGGGCCGTTGGTGGTGTCGCCCAAGAAGAGGGCAAGGGGGTGGCATGGGTCCCCGCTGCCAGTTGCGTGGCACTCAGGTATGCGCCTTGGTCACGGGCCGGCAACACGGCTAGCCGGGCTAAGCGCTTTGGATCAATACAGGCATCCGGCGACACTCTCCGGAATGCATCGTTAATCGCTAAAGAAAGGGCTTGGCCGCCGCTGTTGATCTAGTGCTGAATATTCCCGATTTTGCCAGCGGCCAGGCACCCTATCCTCAGTTAGATCAAATACATCACGGGATGTCGAAAACGTACAGGGCGATCGTCAATGCGTTCGCCACCACGATGAACGCAATCAAGCCGAGCACGGCGGTCCGCAGCCAGTCCGGCACGTGCCGATCCTGCGACTCGCGCTTGTAGTTCTGGACGGTTGCCCCGATACCAGACGCGACGAGCGCGAACGCCAGTGGAAAGAAGGTCATGATGATCAGGTAGTGCCCAAAGTGGGTGTAGATGTCGTCCCAGTGGAGCAGGTGCTCAATAGCCGGGAGGCTCTCCGGGATCATCATCATCACGCTCCACCCCGACGCAAGTGCCGGGCTCCAGTGCCGACGGCTGAACACTATTGTCCCCGCGACGGCAATCGAGCCGAGGGCATAAAGGATTCCGATCGGTGGAAACAGGGCTTGTAAATCCACAACCTGAAATGTGATCCATACCAGGACCATCCCTGCCAGGATCCCTACGGTCAGGTTCTCCAGAGGGCTCAGTGAGACCCGCTCGGTGCGCTGCCCAACAGCTATTGCAGAACTCATTTCTCTTCTCCTCTAAGTCGTGAGTTTGTTAGGTGGAGTCAACTCCACCCGCCTATCCAGCGTGCAACCCATGTAGGTGGGATAGCCCGGTGTGAGAGGGAAGCACCGCTCCCCGTGTGCCGCATCTTGGTCGGTACTAGACCGCCGCTGGCTGCTGAATCGTTGATTGCATTGGGGCACGGAATCGCAAGCGCAAGCGCAAGAGCGAGATGCTCGTACCCAACGTCCAGATGACGAAGCCAAGCAATCCGAGGACGCCCAGCTTGTGCAGGACAGCCTCGGGCTCGAATATTCCCGCCGTGCCCACCACATTCGCGAGCCCGGCCATCAGCCCAAGGACACCGAGCCAACGCCCAGTGACTCGATACCTGAGCACCGCGGTGGATGCCGATACGAGGAAGGCCCCCAGCGGAATGGCGAAGAGATGCGCGATCATGTGGGCGATCTCATCCATTCCCCGTACGACCTCTGGGCTGATTCCTTCAGACGCGATGATGGCCGTCGCCCCGGTGGCCGCCTGCGCCACGATCATGATGGTGACCGCGGCCGTTCCGCTGAGGAGAGCCAGGAGGGAGAGTGTTCCAGTGCCACCTTCAGCGGTGCGCAGGACGGAGTACAAGTTTCCAATGAAGAGGAGCAGGGCCATCAGGGCCAGTCCCCACATGAACGTGGCTGCCAGTTGTCCGTCGACATGACGACTATAGTAGGAGGCTATTTGCTCGACAGGAGCGTCCGTCCCCGGCGGCTCGGGAACAAGCCCGAATGCCGGGAAGAGAATCGCGACGAATGCGATACCGCTCGCAATTGGGAGATGTCGGGACGAGGTTCGTTTATCGAGCCCCATTGGGGAGGTATCTGTATCTGTATCCGGCTCCCTTCGCCGGATGGGATTCGCTATCCGCACTCGTGTCTCCTTCTCTGTATCTGGAATACGGGGTCTGATTGTGCCGGTATACGTATTGCACATGTCTCGGATGCGAAAGCAATTGGGAACGCTACCTGTCTCCGAAGCAGTGCCCTCTCGGGGGTGTCACTCCTGGTGCGCGGGGGCTTCACCTCCTCCGTGACAGGCCATGTCACCGCTCCTTGCAGCATCTTCTGGCGACCCGGGTCCCATGATCTCCACGCCATACCTCGCGGACACCGTTATCAGCCGCTCGACGGACTGCTCGGCATCGACGGGCCTGTTCATCTCCTGGTAGTAGCCTTCGAGCCCGGCAGGCATCAGCAGCACCAGCATCCTCGCCTCCTCCGACTCGATGCAGTAGGTGTGCTCGCTGCCTTTTGGCAGGAATACATGGTCCCCTGCGGCGCACTCCATCCCGTTTCCGTCCAGGTAGAACATGACCTCGCCCTGGACAACGTAGACGAGCTCGTTCTCCCTGGTGTGCGAGTGAAGTGGGGGTTCCTCTGTGCGACGCACAACCGTTTCCACAAGCGCGAACTGGCCTTGTGTCTGCTCTCCTGTTACCAGCAGGCTCACCGGTTCACTCCTGCCCGTGCTGGCTCCTCTGCCCTCTTCGCGGGTTCTCCTGGACTCTGCTTGCGCCATTCCATACTCCCTAAGCGTTGCTATCGATCCTTTGCTTCCATGCTGAAGTATCGGGAGCAGAGGGAACACTTATTGCACCCTCACTCTTACCCCCATTGTTGGGACGTAAGGGGCTGAGGCGCACCTGTGGCTCTGCTCTGGTGGGTGATACGATTCGGCACATGATGCTTCTGTGACAAGGGGAGCGGGGTGTACGTGGTAACAAGGGAATCTGCCCCATTTGGAGAGCGGCTCAGGCATCTGCGGGAGGCGGCGGGACTCACTCAGGAGCAGCTTGCCGAGCAGGCCGGGCTGAGTGTCCAGGGGATCGCTTCACTGGAGAGCGGGAGGAGCCGGCGCCCCTACCCCCATACCTTCTGTCGCCCCGACCGTTTCATCTCACGATGTACGTCTGTCTCTGCTCGTTACAGACCTGATCGGACGCGAGCGAGATCTGGACGCGCTTGGGGATATCCTCCGTCAGGGCACGCGAATCCTCACACTCACTGGTCCAGGCGGGGTGGGGAAGACAAGCCTTGCCCTCCGGCTTGCAGCGGAGCTGTCGGGTCTGTATCCGGACGGTGTCACCTTTGTTCCCCTGGCCCCGGTGAGGGATCCCACCCTTGTGATCCCGACGATTGTGCACGCGCTACAGCTGGCCGAGACAGGCGCCAGAACGGCGAGGGACTCCCTGCAAGCGTACCTGCGCGACAAACGAATGCTTCTGGTCCTCGACAACTTCGAGCAGGTGCTGGTGGCTGCATCTGAAGTCTCCGGGTTGGTGAGTTCCTCCGATGGGCTAACGGTTCTGGTCACGAGCCGGGCACCCTTGCGGGTGCGCGGTGAGCAGGAATACCCCGTGCAACCGCTGGAGGTACCGGAGCTCACTCGCGTGCCCGCGGTCAGGGACGTGGAGGGCAACCCGGCAGTTGAGCTGTTTGCGGATAGGGCGCGGGCAGCGCTTCCGAGCTTCGAGTTAGGGCGCGACAATGCCGCCGCGATCGCCGCCATCTGTCGCCGCCTGGATGGTCTGCCGTTGGCGATCGAGTTGGCGGCTGCACGAGTCCGCGTGCTCCCGCCCATGGCTCTACTCTCGCGGCTCGACTCAGCCCTCCCGCTCCTGTCTGGCGGTGCCCGTGACTTGCCGGAGCGCCAGCAGACCATGAGGCGAGCGATCGAATGGAGCTATGAGCTGCTGGATGAGCGCGAGCGCATGCTCTTCAACACGCTTTCGGTGTTCAGGGGCGGCTGGACGCTCGACGCGGCGGAGGCAGTAGGCTCCAGGGAAGACGGACAAGCCGAAGATGTGCTCGGCTGTATGTCCTCGCTGGTCGAGCAATCGCTGGTTGTGACGGGCAATCAGGAGGACGGCTCGTTCCGGTACAGGTTGCTGGTACCGGTCCGGGAGTTCGCGGAAGAGCACCTGGAGCGTACCGGAGGGGCCGGGGAGGCCAGGCGATGACATGCGGAGTATTACCTCGCACTCAGCCAGCAGGCGGCGACTGAGCTGACAGGACCGCGGCAGGCCGAGTGGTTGTGGCGGTTGGAGCTGGAGCGCGACAACTTGCGTACTGCAGTGAACTGGCTGCTGGGCACACAGGATTGGAACGCTGCCACGCAGATGAGCTGGAATCTGTGGATCTTCTGGTGGATACGCGGCTATCACGCTGAGGTCCGTGGATGGATGAACCAGGTTCTGGAGGCAGGCACCCACCTGTCATCAAGTGCCAGGGCAAGGGCTCTGGGCACCAGCGGCGCAATGGCTCTTGCGCAGGGAGATATCGCCAACGCCGAGATGTGCTGCGAAGAGAGTCGTTCCCTGTTCAAGTCCGTGGGGGACGACCTGTCAGCGGCACGTAACGGCCTGGTCCTTGGCTTGACTGGAAGCGCGAAGGGGGACTCCCGGAAAGCGGGAGCTTGGCTGGAGGAGGCCGCAGAGGTCTTTCGAAAGACCACCAGCCACTACTGGGCCGCGCTTACAGTCAGCGCCCTGGGGATGCTGCCCTTTCGCCAGGGCGATTTCGACCGGGCCGAAACTCTGCTGGCGGAAGGCCACGACCTCGCGCGCAAGGCTGGGGACCGGTTCAGCCGATATATCGCGCTCTATAACCAGTCTCGCCTGGCACAAAGCAGGGGCAACGTCGTCGAAGCCGCCGGGTTGTTCCGGGAGGGCCTGGTGTTCTCGCTGGAGGTCGGCGATCGCGCCAACACTGCCTATTGTCTGGAAGGATTGGCGGCGGTTGCCGTCGCGCAGGGTGAAGCCGACCGGGCAGCACGACTCCTGGGCGGGGCCCATGCCTTGTTCGAGATGGTCGGGGCCCGGGTATACACCTATCGTCCTGACACGTCCTTGCGCGAGCAGACCATGGCCGCAGTACAGGACCAGTTGGATGAGGAGGCTTGGGAGACTGCGTGGGCAGAGGGCAAGACGATGCCGTTGGACGATGTCGTCACCCTGGCCACATCCTTGGTGGATGGTGGGGAGCAGGTGCCCGCCACGCAATCCGACCCCGCTGCTTTTCCCCGGATTCAAAGCTGGTATCCACATATGGCCTGACGCCACGTGAGGTCGAGGTCCTCAAGTTCCTCATCGCCCACCGCTCGTACCGGGAGATTGCGGAAGCGATGTACATCAGCCCGCGTACCGTAGGAACGCACATCACCTCAATCCGCAACAAGCTGGGTGTCTCGTCCCCCCGCGAAGCCGCCAGGATCGCAGCAGAGCTTGGGCTGGGTGAAGGCTCGAGATGAGCCAATCCTGGACGGTGTCCTCAGCGGTGAGGCAACGCAGAATCACGCCAGGATGCCTTGCTGCCGAAGTCTCTTCACCACGTACTCCTGAGGGACGGCATGCCGAACGTGACTATTCGGACCATATGTGGTTTCAGCCATGAAGAGGGCATTGAGGATCGCTTCCTCGACGCATTCCATGGTGGCGGTGAAGAGTGGATCGAGGTTCCTGTCCAGGATACCCGCTCCTTCGCCGGTGGAGAAGGCAATGGCGTAGTCGCCGCTGCCATGCGAGAAATCTGATCCCACGCGGGCCATGCCGAAGACGGCCCGCCGGGCGACGCGGTCGAGTTGGCGGCTGTCCAGTGGCGCATCCGTGGCGATGACGATCATGCAAGAGTTGCCGCCGGGCTCCTCGCTCGATTCCTCCTCATGGGAGGTCTCCCGTAAAGCATCCGCCGCATCGATCGGGACACCAAGCACAGTGAGCGTGCCGGAGAAGTTTGCCTGGACGATGACGCCGACGGTGTATTCCCTCGTAGGGCAGGAGCGCGTGTGCTCCATAGAGGGCGCGGGCACCTCTCCCAGGGAGAGTCGACGTGATGCTGTTCCCATACCGGCCTTGAAGCCCAGCGCGTTGGTTCCCGCCCCGGCACCGACACAGCCCTCATCGACTGGTTCCTCCGTAGCTCCATTCAGCGCGTCCAGCACATGCCGCTCGGTGATCGGGCGGGCGCGAATGTCCGAGAGATAGCCATCGTTAGTCTCGCCGACGACGGGGTTGACCGAGCGCATCTCCTCGTTTCCAAGCTGCTCAAGCATGTAGGTCACGAGCGCATCGGCAACGCGGAAGGCGGAGAGCGTGCCGGTGAGGAGGATCGGTGTCTCGATCTCCCCCAGCTCGGCAATTTGCGTCGCGCCGATCAGCTTGCCGTAACCGTTCTCGACAAAGAGCCCGGCAGGCAGGGTGTTCTGTGCATCGAGATCGGCCGGGACGATCGCCGTGACACCAGTGTGGAAACGCGTCCCTTCGTGGAGCGTCGTCTGACCGACCAGCACACCGGGAACGTCGGTGATGGCGTTATGCGGGCCGGGTCTGTGGATACCGGGCGCGATGCCGAGATCACGGGCACGGGCAGGATTCGTGGTCATGGCGGATCGTCCTTTGGCTATGGTCGTAACGCTGATCGCCAGCCTACCTGAGAACCGGCATATGTGGTGCGATACTGGAGCGGATGATCGATACGATCTCCTTAACCTGGAGCAAGCATGACGACAACGACGACCCCTTCGACGACACCGGCGATGCCGGGTCCGCGTTATCCGAGGACGGAGCGACAGGCCGAAATCCTCGCGATGGCGGAGAAGCTTTCTGCGATCGCGGCAGAGCATGCAACGAAGCACGACCGCGAAGGCACCTTTCCTCATGACACCTTCGAGGCGATACGTGAGACACCGTACCTCGCACTGACTGTCCCGGCAGAGTTCGGTGGCGGGGGAGCCGGCCCGCTGGAAACCATGCTGGCGCAGGAGGTCCTCGCGCGTGGCGACGGCACGGTCGCACTCGTTGCGTCGATGCACCTAGGGCATGTCGCAGGCATCGCCGTCAACGAACAGTGGCCGGAGAACCTGAAGGCCTGGTTCTTCCGGGAGGTCGTGGAGGAGGGCGTGCTCTACAACACCGCCGCAAGTGAACCGGGCCTGGGAAGCCCCAGTCGCGGCGGGCACTACGAGACGCGTGCGGTGCGGGATAATTCCGGTGGTTGGCGGATCAATGGCAGCAAGGCATGGGGGACCGGCGCGCCAGCGCTGGCCTATGCTGGGGTGGCCGCCTCTGCCGAGGATGCTCCCGGCGAGCTGGTACGGGCATCGTTCCTGGTGCCGATGGACGCGGCGGGGGTCAGGATCGAGGAGACGTGGGACAACATGGCGATGAACGCCAGCGGCAGCCATGACATCGTCCTTGAGGATGTCGTGGTGCCGGAGAACCATCGGCTGCCGGCGGTGGGAAAGCCGGAAGGCGGTCCATGGAGCATCCTGACCAGCGCAACCTACCTGGGAATCGGTGTCGCGGCGAGGAACTGGGCGATTGAGTTCGCCAGGAACCGGCGCCCGACAGCCCTCGGGGGGAAGACAATCGCCGAGCTCGAGAGCGTGCAGCACCGGGTCGCGCAGATCGAGATGCTGTTGCTGGAGGCGCGGTCCGTTCTCTATGGCACTGTCGAGATGTGGGAGCAGCAGCCAGAGCTGCGGGATGACCTGGGTGCCCAGTTCGCGGCGGCCAAGGTCATTGTGACGAACAACGCGATCGCGGTGACAGATCAGGCAATGCGCGTTGTCGGGTCGGTTGGGCTGCAACGCAAGCATCCGCTGGAGCGGTACTTCCGCGATGTGCGCGCCGGGTTGGGAAATCCGCCCCTGGACGACGTTGCCATGCGGATCATCGGGAGGGATGCGCTCGGGATCGGCAAATAGACACCCGTGAGAGTCGGAGGATGGGCGAGCGTTACCCTCCCGCCGCCTGCTCATCCTGGAACGCAACGAGACCCTCGACAACCTCATCGTCGGGATCAGGAAACGCATCCCACAGGCCGCCGGTTGACGTGCCGTCGAGGTTGAAGGTCGCGGCCTCGGAGCCAACCTCGCGTTCCGCAATGGCTCGGGCGAGCTCGTCCGCGCGGAGAGTTGCATCCTCGTTCCCGCCAATCGCGGTGATCAGGTAGAGCAGGTCGCCCTCCTGCACGTAGACCGCCCGGAAATGCCCCGTCACATTCTCCTCCGGGTTCGCGGAGAGCCAGACGACATAGGCTTGATCGCCAAGGTCCTCAAGCTCCTCTTCCTTGATGTCGAGCTGGCCAACGCCCGCGTCAGTGGGAAGCTGCATCTGCTGCGCCGCGTTCTCGCGCAGTGATTGCCAGGCGGATGCCGCCTGTTCCGCGCTACCGAAGCGGAAGATACGAGCGGTGATCAGGGAGAACTCGTCCGGGTGCTCAGCCGGGATGGCCGTAGGGTCTGGCGTGTACTGGCGGCTGACTCCCTCGATGGGACCTGTGAGCCCCGCCGCCGCCGGGCTGGCCTGGGGCGAAGCTGCGGGTGTCTGTGCTGCCACCGGGTTGTACCAGATCAGGGTGGAGAGCACGGCGAGAAGGGCGAGGGAACAGATGGATCGGTACATCGGGTGGCGCTTCCTTTGGGTCGTGGCTGGTCAAGTGTGCTGGCGCTAGTTTTGTGCGTCTTCGTCGTCCGGCGGCGGAAGCAGCAGGCTGTCGAAGATCGGCTGCGTTCCGGAGAGTGCGTCATTGTCATCGGCACCGGGGAATTTCGCCCAGATACCACCCCGGGAAGCGCCCCTGTGATCGTAGATGACCTCGTCGGCATTTCCCCGGTGAGAGAGGGTGAACTCGACCAGCGCTCGCGCGGCATCGGCGCTGTTGCCGTTCTCGCCGATGGCGAGCGTGAGATGGAGCAGGACGCCCTCATGCACGACGTACCCGCCGATGGACGTCCCGGATTCACTGGTGCCTGTGATCTCGAACGCCGTCTCGCCGAGTTCTCCGGTTTCGGTGGCCTCCAGCTCGATACCGGTGCCCTCTGCCGGCTGCTCCAGCAGGCGATCGCGCACCGTCGTGACAGCCTCGGCGCCATGCTCCGGCGAGTCGAATTCCGCGACCAGCGCCATCATGAGGAGCGGCCCCTCGATCGACACGGATTCTGGCGTTGCGCTGCTCGCCGCCTCGACAAAGTCGCCGATGTCCACTGCATAGGAGCGGGATGCGGCCTGTAGGATGCCTTCAAGTTCCTCGATCTCGAGCTTTCCGGCGGCGGTCTCGAAATCCTGGGCGGTAGCGGGCAGCCCAAGGGAGAGCGTCAGCAGCAGGGCAATCAGCAGGGCGATGGTGGATC
Organism: Thermomicrobiales bacterium; assembly: GCA_030447145.1. Taxonomy (GTDB): domain Bacteria; phylum Chloroflexota; class Chloroflexia; order Thermomicrobiales; family UBA6265; genus UBA6265. Next base: position 15,318 of record JAUJLY010000004.1, on the reverse strand, counting down.
GAAGTGGTGTAGGCACGGGAGCGGGCATCCTTCGACGGGAAACGCGGTCAGTCTCCCATCATGGTGCCACATGCAACATCAACACGCCGCCAAACCGCATTACTGGTCGCCCTGAAGCGGATGATCCTGGTGAGCGAGCAACAAGTGCGCAGGGGTACTAGCGGAAGGGCAACGCCAAGGGTCTACGGGAGAAGCTCCTGACTCACCACCGGTACCGTCTCCCCAAGAAGCGGATCACCGGCCGAAGGGAAGTGGGCCCATATGCCACCCTGAGCCGTACCGTCAGGGTGAATGATTTCCTCATCACTGCTCGCCGGGGCATCAATCATCTGCTGGACGATGTCCTCCGCGGTTGGACCAGGATCCTGGTCGATGGCATATGCCGCCACCCCGTAGATCGTGCTCCCGATCTGTTGAATGTTGATGGTAGCGTTCCCTGCGGGCAACGAGTCGTCCTCGATGGACCCGGCCTGGACAGAGGATGTGACGACGGTATTGTTCACACTTGACCTGGAATTGCTTGTCGCCATGACATTAATGGATTCGCTCAAGATGTCTGCTAACGGGCGTACCGCGTCCGATGCTTCCTGGGGAGTGTCGAAGGAGAGAATCCAGCTGTCGATCAGGAAGACACCCTCCCCTGAGGTGTCCTCGCGCTGGTAGGTCACGCCATGCGCGTCCCGGATATTGTCGAGTTCACCCACGGTCGCGACATCGGTGACGGGTTCCGCGAGGGTCTCTTCGAATTCAGACGTAGCCGGTGCCGACTTCGTCGTTGGAAAGATGATGAGATCAGTGACCACGGAGTTCTCCAGGAGCGCTGGCCCGATGCCTGAGAGTTTGTCCCATAGGCCGCCAGTTGAGGTGCCCCCCATGTTGTACGTCTCTTCAGCCACGCCTGCGGGGGCATCGATGAGCGCCTGGACGATCTCCCGGGTCTCTTCCGCTCCATTCAGATCGATAAACTGTCCCATCAGGGAATAGACGTACTCCCCCTCCTGCACGGTGGCGAAGGTGGTGATCAGGGGAGTGTCGCCAATTGCGATCTCGCCAAGATAGCCCTTCGCCTGGTCACCCATGTCATCAAGTGGTATGTCGTCCGTCATGGGGGCATTGGGATCCTGCCGCATGATCTTTTGCAGGTCGGCGTCCAGCATCTGCCACCCTTCGGCAGCGTTCTCCGGCGAATCGAACTGGTAGACGAAAATGCTCAAGAGTGCGGTGCCTGAGGGGGAGCCCAGGTCCTCTTCAGGTATCGGCGTGCCGTCTTTGTGCGTCGAGGGGACCCCGAGCATCGGTGCCATCCATGATCTGAGGACGATGCGCTCGAGCCCTTCGATACTCTCGAAGTAGGCGGCGTCCGCCTCCTGCGCGTGAACGACGTGAAGCGGCGAGCCAAGCAGGACAGCGAGGAGGAGAACGGTGAGAGATGGTCGCATCGGGAAGGATCCTTTCGAGGCGCGTCTTGATGTAGTGGTCAGATGCGCGAGCCAAGTTTACCAGTTTGGCGGACGACGGCCCCGTGGGTGTCAGCTACAAAGAACGCATCTCATTCTTGTGGAGGTTTTGGGGAGCTTCTGGTTAGCGTCCAGATATGAATGGGTTCGATGGCGTTGACCGACTATCAACCCAAATACTTCACTTCCGAGCTCACCAGGCAGGCACCGTCGGACAGCATGGTGCGCCGTGGCGGCTCGGTGACCGCGCCTTTCTCCTACCGGCCGTTTGCGCCTGCGTGGCGGACCTCATAGCGGACGAGGATGTTGTCGGAGTCCCGCCAGGTGCGGACCTCGGCGAGCCGAAGCGACGCGGGCAGCTTGCCCGCAAAGGCCGGGATCCCCGCGCCCAAGACAACGTTGCCGATCATCAGGTGGATCTCGTCGATCAAGCCGTGCGCCAGGAGGTCATTCCAGAGCGTCCGGCTCCCGGTGATCAGGATGTCGTTGCCGGCCTGGCGCTTCAGCTCGGCGATCTGCCGATGCGCATCGGCCCGCCTGACGATCCGAACGTTGGGCAGATCGCCGGTCAGCGTGTCGGAGACGACGACCGTGGGCACCTCTGCGCCGGCTTTGGCTAGCTCGCGCTGCTCGGCCGTCCACCGCGGCGAATCGGGGTCCCGGACGACGTCCGGCCAGAAGCTGTTGAACAGCTCGAAGGACACCCGGCCCACGAGTGTCGTGTCGGCCGCGCGTAGCAGTTCGGCGGTGTACGTATCGAAGACGCCCCCCATCATGGGGAACATTACCGAGGGGTCGTTGTCCGGCCCGGTGTGGTACCCGTCCAGCGAGACGACGTTGAAGACGATGATCTTCCGCACGGGGATCCTCCTGCTTGGCGGCGCGACCGACTGAACCCCTCCGTAACGTACACGCTTGCTTCGGAATGGTGCCGCACCTGCTGGGCGCTAGCGAATAGCGTGTTCGATAAGAGATAAGCCGGTGCGATACGGGCGCAACCGTAACGCACCTCCGAATAGCCTTCTCAGGAGCAGTGGCAAATGTCAGCAAGTAGGGCCCAGCTACAGCTCGTCTGCGCAGTGGACCAGCGTTCGAAGAGCGACGAATTGACGTCATTGGTCTGGCTATCCCCGCTGCGCCCTTGCTAAGCGCCACCGGGTTGCCTAGGATATAGGCAGGGACCCGAGCGGACTCAAACGGATATCCATCGGGAGGAAGCCTTCATGGAGCGTCGAGCCGTCAATCCCTGGACTTGGCAGCAGCAGTTTGGCTTCGTGCAAGCGAATGAGATTCGCCAGCCCCAGCGACTCCTGGTGATCTCGGGACAAACCTCACTCGACGCCGACGCGAACGTCACCGCCGTGGGCGACATGCGCGGCCAGGTTGAGGCGGCACTTGATAACCTCGAAACTGTGTTGCAGCAGGCCGATATGAGCCTCGCCAACTTGGTGCGGGTGAACTTCTACTCCACCGATATGGACCGGTTTCTGGAGGAATCCCATGAGGTGCTGGCACAGCGGTTGGCCGGTGTGGAGTACGTGACGACTTATCTCGGGGTCGCACGGCTAGTGCTGCCCGACTTGCTGGTCGAGCTCGAGGCAACCGCCGTCGGGTGAACCCTACCAAGGCACGCCGAACTACGACCTTCTCGCCCAGATGGACGAGGTGATGGCCAACCTCGACGCTGCGGACGCGGTCATCCTCGATGCGAGGACCTTGGAAGAATACGCCGAGGGGCACATCCCCGGCGCGGTTAACATCAACTTCCCGCTGAACGCCGCACCGGAGCCGCCGAAGTTTTGGAAGTCGGCGTCCTCTCATTGCACCTCCATTTTTCTGGATGACCACCTATCGGTCTTCAGTGTAGGTGCGAGGCGGACATACAGTTTCTTCGATGTTGCGGTTACCCGTCGCCGCAGCATCCCTAGCGATGACAGGTGGCACAACGGCTGACCAAGGGACAGGGAACGGCTGCGAGACCGCTGACGGTGCCGACTTCGTTAACCCAGGCAAACCGGAGTGCGGGACGCAATCGAGTGCGAACGGCACCGATACGGACCGCTCGACCGCAGCGGATCGAGGCACCAAGTGGGTGCCGGGAGTGTGAGGTGGTACTGGACGACCGGAGCCATCACTACTGCCACGAGTGCCTACCGGAGTACCGGGAGGCTCAAAGTAGCTCGTTCAGTGATGCGAGAAGAGCGAAGCTCAAGGAGTTGCGATCCTTCGGTATCGATCCCTCGCACACGGGAACAGCAGCTGAGAAGCGCCGGGGCACGATGCAGCAACGAAGACGCGAAGAAGCGGAGTGGAATGCGACGCATCCTGAAGCGAAGTTGGAGGAAACCGTGTTCGCTACTGAGGTACTTCCCCAACTTCAGGGAGTGTCACTCTCCGCACTTGCGGAGATAACAGGCTTATCGTAGCAGTACGGCTTACTGATCCGACGTGGACTTAAAGTCCCGCATCCTCGACATTGGAAGGCACTTCGCAGCATCTGCCCCAATTGAAAATCCGCCAGAGCGAGCCGCGATCGTACTGCTTTTTTGCCTGTTTGGTACGATCCACTAAGTGTTCTCGATCAAGGCCCCACCGATGCAGGGCCCACCGATACAGGAGGGCCATCGGCAGCGCACCGACGAGGGCGTGGTCCAGCGCATGCAGACGGCTAGTAATGTCGGGTCCGCTTTCCGTTCGTTCACAGAAGCGGGGAAGGTCATCGCTCGCGAGGTCTGCAGCGAGGCAGGGATTGACCACGTGGGGAACGATCTCCATGCCCACGATGAACAGGAGCGGTCCGACAAGGATGAGCAGCCGTCGGAAGCCTTCTGACCAGCGGCCAAGGGCAAGGCTCCAGACTCCTGCTATGGCACTTGGCACCCCCAGGAGCAGGGCAAGGCCATAGCCAAGGAATGGGACGACCATTGGCAGGTCCTCGGGTCCTGGCAGTCCACCACCACCGAAGCAGGGCGGGTCTATACACTCAGTCGCCTCGGGTGGAGGCGGTTCCGTGTCGGGATTCCAGGCGGCAACCACTGCGCCACCGAGAATTGCTGCCACGACTGATACAGCCAGGACCAGCCAGCCAAGACGAGCGAAGCGGTCCACGATACGCTGCCAACGGGCGGAGCTTCCCAACGGCTATCCTCCTATCCAACCGGCTAGATGCCAATGGCTATGTCTTCGCATCGCTGCTGGTTGCAAACCCGCGACACTAGGCAACAGGGCCAAGTACGACCATAAGAAGTTCATCGACATGGATACCTCGCCGACCGAATGGCAGGAAGATTGCGTTTTGATCGCTTCCCGAATCCCTACATTAGAGCCCAGGTAGGTGAGCCACGAGTGGCATCGCATATCTTGCTGCAGCACGTGGCACTCACGTTCATTCGACTACCTCTAATGTCGTTGAATGGCCCTCGCGGTCAATCCTGCTTCCAGACAACTGGAGCAGAGGAGTTTGAGGCATCATCGCTGGTGACGGCCCGCGCTCAATTCCCTCCCGATCTCGGTCCATGCGCATCCGGATACCATCGGCGGAAGAGGGCGGCATACAAGGCGACGAGTCCGGCGGTCGGGACGAGGGCATGGTACAGCAGATGGTAGCGTTCATCGATGTTCCAGATTCCAGCAGCTGGTTCACAGGATCCCGATTGCGGGTCTATCCAGCCCCGGGCGCATGGGTCCAGCAGGTGGGACCCGAAGAAAAACCCCAGGAAGATGATGAACGGGCCAATAGTCGCAAGCAAGCGTCCGGCACGGTGCCATCGACCACGCGTAATATCGGCGATGCCCAGCAGAAAGCTGGGTATGCCCAATGCCACGGCTAGCAAGAGTGCCATGCCAGGTACTCCCCAGCCGCCACTAGGTCCGCTACTTGCGTCATGCCAAGCGACGATGCCAATGATGCCAACAACAGTACTGAGGATGACATTGGCGATCACCAGCCAAAATCCTAAACGTGCAAGTCCGTCTGCAAAACTCGCATACCATGGCCTGCTCCGTACTGCTGGTATGTTCATTGTCACCATAGTGTGGAACGTTCTCCCATCTAAAATCTCGTGGGACTCGAGAGCGTGGCTCAAGGAGCGATGGTGGACGAACACTTGGGGATTGTGGCCGGAGGCTGAACCCCCGGCCAATGCGAGTCCCTTACGCTGCCGGACACGTACCCTTATCCACCGAGACCGGGTTGTTCGGATTTTCAAACGCTGCCGTCCCCGGCTGCCCCTTGTGCACATTATGGTGGAACTGGTGGTATCCACCTTCGCCGGGGCCCTTTGCAGTCTGCCCGCTGGCGACATCCTCGACGCACGTACCAGGTGGCACTATGTAATGTTCGTGGGTCGCGGACGCGGGTGCTGCCAGCCCCACGTTCACCAGTGCCACGGCACCAAGCATTGCCATCTTCACGTTCTTGTTCATGACTTCAGGTCCTTTCATACTGTCGATTGCTGCTGTCCATGTTCGTCTGGTTGTCCGGGTTCGTGTGTAGCTGACGGGTGTCATCTCCTCCCTGTGTTGCAGCAGTCTTTGCCAACGTTTTCCAGTTTGCGGTTCAATGCCTTCCCAGAACACCGACACAACGTCCACACTATGTCCACAGTTGGCGAATGACGGTGAGCTGGTGTCCGCCCGCCGTCTTATGGAGTCAGCTACCGCAGTACCGGCACGCGCAAGAGGATGAAGATGGACAAGGGGCAAGGGGCTTCGTTCGGCGAGAGACTGAGGCGGCTGAGAGAGGCTGCTGGGCTCACGCAGGAGGAATTAGCCGAGCGGGCAGATTTGACAGCGAAGGGCGTAGGCGCGCTGGAGCGCGGCGACCGGCGGCGACCATATCCGCACACGATTCGAGCGCTCGGCGCGGCGCTCGGGCTGTCCGCTAACGACCTCGCCAAGCTTGCTGCAACGGTACCGCGGCGCGGTACGCCTAATCCCACCCCAGCTACGGCTGCGATGCATGTGGTTCCGGCCCTGCCCATCCCCTTGGTCGGTCGAGGCCAGGACACCGTAGCGGTAGTGGAAGCCCCTGGCGGAGAGGGCCGACTGTTGACCTTGACAGGAACAGGCGGAGTGGGAAAGACGAGCCTCGCTCTCGAGGTTGGACACCGTCTGTACCATCACTTTCCCGGTGGGGTGGCTTTCGTGTCACTCTCCCAACTCGACGATCCTGGCCTGCTTCTGGACAACATCGCACACGCTCTTGGTCTCAGGGAATCGACCGGACGGAGCCTACGGGAGGTGCTCAAGGCGGCTCTACGGGACAGACAATTACTCATCATCCTCGACAACTTTGAGCATCTCACCCAGGCAGCGACTGATGTAGCGGAGTTGCTCGCGATGTGCCCCCGCGTCCAGGTCCTCGTCACCAGCCGTTCGCCGCTTCGGATACGGGGAGAGCGGGAGCTGCCGGTCCGACCCCTGGCAGTGCCGGATCCCAAGCAGCCGCCGGCCGTCAACAGCCTCGTCGATGTGCCTTCCGTCCAGCTATTCGTGCAGCGGGCTGAGGCCGTGTCTCCTACCTTCCAGCTTACTGAGGCGAACGCCGACACCGTTGCCGCAATATGCCGACGTCTCGACGGTTTGCCACTGGCGATCGAGTTGGCTGCCGCCCGCATTAGGTTCCTCTCACCGACGGCGCTCCTCTCAAAACTGGACCAGCTGTTGCCTGTGCTGACTGGTGGGCCCAAGGATCTGCCAGCCCGGCAGCAAACCGTCCGGGCTTCTGTAGCGTGGAGCTATGACTTACTGGAAGAGTCCGAGCAAAAACTCTTCCGAGGTATCTCCGTGTTTGCCGGTGGTTGGACGATCGAAGGTGCGGAGGCAGTGGCGCCCGAGCTCGACATCCTCTCTGATCTGGGGCAATTAGTGGAGGCATCGCTCGTCGTCCAGGAGCCAGACGGGGACCGGTATCGGATGCTGGAACCAGTACGGGAATTCGCGGCCGGTGAGCTGGTGGAGTGCGGGGAATCTCATGGGGTACGCGACCGACACGCGGCGTACTATATCGCACTCGCCGAGGAGGCCGAGCTCGGACTCAAGGGACAAGGGCAGCTCCACTGGCTACAACGACTGGATAAGGAGCACGACAACCTGCGGACGGCACTCACCTGGCTGCTCAGCCGGGCGAGAGAAGGGATAGCAGAGTCGGGGGAGTCGATCCAACGTCTGACAGCTGTGCTCTCGAGGTTCTGGTTCCTGCGGGGGCATTGGAGTGAGGGTCGGGGCTGGCTGAACGACGCCTTGTCCGTAAACACTGGGGACCAATCGGCCGCAAGGGCTAAAGCACTTGATGGTGTCGGACTCATAGCGCAATTCCAGAATGATTATCAGCGGGCAACCGCTTATCTGGAAGAGAGCCTTGCCCTCTATCGAAACCTGGGTGACCAGAACGGTGTAGCGTCGGCGCTCACCAAGCTGGGCTTCCTAGCAGCGTTCCAGAACGACAGGACGCGCGTGGATGAGCTCCATACTGCCATTGCTCCCATGGAGCCCTACCTAGAGGACAAGAGTACCATCGGCTATTTGCTGATCTTTCTCGGCTTGGCCGCAGTGATCCGGGGCGAGATAGAGAAAGGGATTGACTTCCATGACCAGCCTTCGTCGATCTTTCGCCAGCTCGCGGATGTGCACGGCATGGTGTGGTGTCTCACGAACATGGGGCTTTTGAAGATGGTGACAGGTGACCTGCTCGCCGCAACGGCGGTGCTGCAGGAGGACTTAGGTCTAGCAATACAGCTAGGGGAGCCGGCAAGCATCCAGTACGCGCTCCTTGGGCTGGCTACCGTGGCGAGCCAGGAGGGCCGACCTGAGTGCGCGGCACGGCTTTGGGGCGCGGCTGAGGCAATCCGCGGGGCTGCGGGCATGGAGCTAAATCCTCTAGCCCGCGCTCAGACGATGTACGACACCTGGGTTGATCATGCCCGCAATGAGGCGGGAGCCGAGTCGTTCGCTAAGGTCTGGGCCGAGGGTTCTGCCATGTCGTTGGAGCAGACCCTCTCATATGCCCTGTCGCCAGCTGAGTAGCTGAACATTGATCACGCCTCATTTCCTGCAGTGAGTTATCTGGTTCAAAGATGTGCTGTGGATGCGTGACTCGTGACCAAGGCGTCTGAATGGATCCGCCGCGTGGGCCTCCCGCCTGACTGACGACAGCGTTCTTCAGTTCATTGTTGTAGAGACCCTTGGCAGATAAGTGATGGGAGCGGAGCTTCAGTGATGCTCCCAACACCTCATGCCCTCACAACCGTGTGAGCATGGGGGAGGGGCTGAACGCGTGCAGACCGTAACAACCATTGGACTGGGCGGACGGGCCGGTGCCACCTAGGGCGGGCATGAAAACCGGTCGCGCGATATATCCCCGTATTGGCTTGAGGCTCGTTCTTGCCATCCCTACACATCAAGGCTGTCACGATTTCCTGTATACAGAGATTTTGACAGTGTGGCAGACTCCGTTCCTCAGGCCCGTCATTTCATGGACCGCATACAATGTCGCTCTGCAGGCGGGTCCGGCTGCCCGGTAGGCGAGCACAGCAGTTGTGCAAGTGCGATGGCTTTGAGTACGAAGCAGGCTCAAATACGCGTGGCGACGCCCTTCTCACACTGCCAACATCCCCTGTGTACACGATTTGGCCATCTTGCCGGCCTCCTCGCATTTGGCTCCGTCATTGGGCTGGATGCGGTACATCCCTCTCGCTACTCATCCTGTCATGGCGCAGTTCGGCGTCCTCGATGCGCATAGTGAGTAGGGACCCATCGCCTGGTACCACCATGGTGATCATCCGGGCATGTCGACGGATGATCATGATCGTGATCATCTTGGGCGCCTTGCTCCCCCGCCAATCCCGTCATTCTGACCGTAGGGAAGAATCCCCGTGCGAAGCACGTTCAATTAGGTGCAGCGCATTCCGGCTAGGCTGCCACGTTTCTCCCCGCACTCCGAACAATCTGGCAGCCTAAAGAAATTCGCGTCCGATCAGGCAAATCAGCCTCCAATTCCCCTTAGGCTGCCACCGGCCAAATTGTTTTATGTGGCCATTTAAGCTGCTCCCCGGCACCCCGTCCACACCCGCTGCCGGCATGGCACCTCACTGCGACGGTGGAGGCTCCCTGGTCCGACCACTGGTCGGCCACCACAGGGAGCACAACAATCCGGTTTCGATCCGGAGGGTTTCTTATCTGACAATCCCATGATGGGTGGGATGGGAACCAGGATGCATGGAGCACCCTTCTCTCCTGATCTCGCGCTGCCTTGTCGTTCCCGTGTTTGCCGGGGAAGACGAGCCGGGCCGTAGCTGTCGGGGATGATCTCGGCATTGCTCTGGTGACGCGGGACAAGTCCTTCGCCAGCATAAGGGACTCCGCCGAAAGGCCGAGACACGTGTCCACCGGTTGGGTGATGTCCATCACGTTGGGTAGGCCTATAACTGGTATATCGGCGATCCCGCGCACCAGTATCATGCTCGATCAGAGAGACACACGAATGAACCGAGACCTTTCGTTTTCGGACTGGCACGCGCCAGCGCCCAACGCCCGTGGTGGACGCTTGGTGCCTGGCTTGTCGTGCTCGTGCTTGCTGTTGGCGCCTTGGGCGTGCTCGGCGACTCGACGACGACCGAATTCAAATTCGTGAACAATCCGGAGGTCCAGGCGGGGCTCCAGGTGCTGGAGGAAGCCGGGCTGGTCGATGCCGACCCGACCAATGAGATGGTGATCGTGCGCTCAAGCACCGGCACCATCGATGATGCTGCGTTCCAGGCCAAGGTGGAGGAGGTAACCGCCACACTCCGCGGCATGACCGGTGTGGTCGTGCTGGAATCGGTGACGAACTACTACGAGCTAAGCGCCAATCCGGAAACTGCCGCGGCAGCCACGGGACTCGTCTCGGAATCGCGCCAGACGACGCTGATTCCGCTCACCCTTGCCGGTGACCAAGACGGGGCGGCGGAGAACGCGGCCGCATACAAGGAGACGCTGGCGGAGGCCTCGGGCGATGGCTAGAGGTGATGTCGGTCGGCTTCATCAGTATCGCCGAGGAGAACAACATCATCGCCGAGGAAGACCTCGTGCGAGGCGAAAGCATCGGCATCGCGGCCGCCCTGGTCATCCTGGTAATCGTCTTCGGGGCGCTCGTGGCCGCCGGCGTACCGATCCTGCTGGCAATGGTCTCGATCATGATCTCGTTCGGGATCACAGCGGTAATCGGTCGCGTGTGGGAGCTCTCCTTCTTCATCACCATGATCACCATGATCGGCCTCGCCGTCGGTATCGACTACGCCCTCTTCGTGGTGGAGCGATACCGGGAAGAGCGGCGACACGGCCGGGCGAAGGCGGACGCGATCTCGGTCGCCGGTGGTACCGCGAGCAAGGCCGTGGCCTTCTCCGGCGGCACCGTGGTCCTCGCTCTCATGGGGATGTTCCTGATACCTGCCACGATCTTCCGGGCCCTCGCTGCTGGGGCGATTATCGTGGTCGTGATCTCGGTGGCGGCAACGCTGACGCTGATCCCGGCATTTCTGAGCCTGATCGGCGACAGGATCGACTGGCCACGACGCCGGAACTACGACCTCTACGCGCAGCAACACGCGAACGACGACCCCAACGACATGACGGTTGTCTACAGTGGCTTCTGGGGCCGGGTGACGAAGACCGTCATGGCGCGCCCGATCATCAGCGTGGCCCTCGCTGCGCTGCTGCTGGTCACTGCGTCGATCCCGTACTGGGATATCAACACCGGCTTCGCTGGCGTCGAGACGATGCCCAACGACTCCGAGGCTCGCCACGGCTTCGAAATTCTCAATGATGAGTTCTCTGCCGGCCGGCTTGCACCCGTACGCTTCGCCATCGAGGGTGACCATGCTGCGGTGCAGGACGGCATCGCGGAGCTGCGGACCGCGCTGGCAGCCGAAACCATCCCATCGGGGGACGGCTCCGAGGCCGCGTTCCTTCCCATCCCGGAGCAGAACTGAGCACGCTGGAACGACGCAGGCACTGTCGGGTTGCTTGAGGTGACCCTGACCATACCATCCAACGACGAGCGCGCCTACGAGATGATCAATCATCTGCGGGACGACATCGTCCCGGACGCATTCGACGACACCGGAGCCACAGTCTATGTGACGGGCGAAACCGCCTTTAACCAGGATTTCTTTAGCCTGGTGGAGCAGTACACGCCATACGTCCTCAGCTTTGTCCTGCTACTCAGCTTCCTGCTCCTGTTGCTGGCCTTCCGCTCGGTGATCATCTCCGCGAAGGCGATCCTGATGAACCTGCTAGCGGTGGATGCGGCCTACGGCATCCTGGTTCTCGTCTTCCAGAAGGGCGTTGGCAACGAGCTGCTTGGCTTCCAGCAGACGCCAACGATCGAGGCCTGGCTGCCGATCTTCCTCTTCTGCGTCCTCTTCGGTCTCAGTATGGATTGTCACGTTTTCCTGCTGAGCCGGATTCGCGAGCACTACGACCTCACCAGCCGAGCCACCGATTCGGTCGCGGTGGGGCTCCATTCAACGGCAAAGATCATCACGGGTGCAGCGTTGATCATGGTGGCCGTTTTTGGCGGGTTCGCCTCCGGGCGCCTGGTGATGCTGCAGCAGATGGGCTTCGGGCTCGGCGTGGCAGTGTTGCTGGACGCGACGATCGTGCGATCGATCCTGGTGCCCTCCGCGATGGTGCTGCTGGGGGATCGCAACTGGTACATGCCGACCTGGCTCAGATGGCTCCCGGACCTCCGCGTGGAAGGCATGCCAGCACCCACCGTGGTGATCGCGGATACCGATCCCCTGCCGGAGGGCGCCCTGGGCGACTAGATGACGGCTCTACAAATCTGTTGATCCGCGGTCCTGGATGGAAGCGTCCAGGACCGCTTCTCTTTGGACGACGTGGAGCAGGACGTCTCCCCAAGCTGTTGACCTGTTACCTGTGCGCGCCATGGAACTGGATGCGTTGCTACAACGTCACTGGAAGGTGATCGCGTGGCCAGCGCACAAAGGCATCATCAGCGTTATTGACAGGTGCCCGGAGACGCTGTGCACCGCCCGTAGACGGAGCTTGTCGGGCCCAAGTGACGGCTGCGATGACGGTGCTACGCCCCATACTCTGTTGTCATCAAGGAGGTACCTGTGTCGAGCTTCCAGACGTTGATGCCTGCCCGGGGCAACCCGATGCGTCCCATCCTCATCTTCGTTGCTGTCTTCTTCGGACTGATGCTGGTTGTGTTCCCCGTGCTCATGCAGATCGGCGGTGTGGGCACCGGCGGCACGATCGGCGTGGCGCTCCTGATCGTGGTCACGGCTATCATCACCTTGGCTGCGCTGCGAGCACTTGGAAACGCCTACGAAGGCCCCCGGCTCGACTTGCTCGCTGGCGAGGCCTGGATGCAGTGGCAGCTGGCACCAGATGAGCACCAGCGCTTTCTCGCGGACGAGCGGCGACTGTTCGAGCGTCGGGCAATCGGTTATGGCCTGGCCGGCCTGGTTCTTGGACCGGTTCTTGGGGCGATCCTCGATGACTGGCTGCTGACTGTGATCCTGCCTGTTGTCTTCCTGGTGGCGGCGATTGTCATTCTCACCATGGCGCGACCCGGCAACGCTGCGGAGAACGCAGCTGCCCGGGAGGTGCGAGTCGGGGCTCGAGGGGTCCATTTCCTTGAGGCCTACCTGCCGCTGGAGGGACCAGGGACGCGACTGGTCGGGGTGCGCGTGCAACCTGGTGACCCGGCAATCCTTCGCCTCGATGTGCGGACCGGGCGCCGCACGGAGGATATCCGGGTGCCGGTGCCGCGAGATCGCGTGCCCGAGGCTGAGGCGGTGGTGGAGCGCTTCCAGCGGGAGCTCGGGTGAGACATCCTCCCTTGATGGCATCGGGGTATCTCGCGGCCCCCCTTGTCCGTGTGCTGGAAGGCGTTAGGGTGCTCGCCAGCGCTTCTCTCAAAGCCACCATCTGAAAGGCGCGAGAAGTCCCCCTATACTGTTGTCTATCTGTGCCCGGCAGGGTTCCCATGGTTCCCATGTGGGGTTGGGCGTTGGAATCTGAGAGGGCCAGCTTCTAGCGCTACAAGATCACTCGCTATCGGGAGTTCGGCATTCTAGCGTCTGATCGCACAGTCTATCGGCCGCACCGTCGAGCAGGGAAAAGGGAAAGCGAGATTCGGTCTGGTACCGATTGACGACGCGGGGCTGATCCGCTAATGTGGTGTACGTACACTATTCGCGGACCATTGTTATTGAGCCAGGGGAGGCGCGTGATGCCGAGTGATACTGCCCGTGTTGTGCATATCAAGGACGGAATCGAGGACGCTGTCTATGTCGGCCGCGCCAATGGTCGAGCCCATCTCCCGGCGTCCCCCTTCGCCAATCCTCACACGATCGAAACCTACGGCGTTCCGAGCCTCGCGATGATGGCCTACACCGAGGATCTGCGCTTTGGCGCCCTCCGCCATGTCCTTGCTGATCTGCCGTCGCTACGGGGCAAGCCGCTCGCGTGCTGGTGCCGGCATGACGGAGAAGAGCCGAACGACGTCAACGCCTGTCACGCCGATATCCTGGTTCGATTCCTGGAGACATTTACGGACGACGAGTTGCGTGCGATGGCGTGAGATGCTCTCGCCTCTATCCGCTAGTGTCACCACTCTGCACAATGCCCCGGTCGAATTGACCGGGGCATTGTTTTATTCCATATCGATGCCGTTTCGGCCCAGCACATGGAGATCTTGGCAAAGACAAACATGAGCTTGACATGGGGCATGGTTTGTTGGTCTCGTCGGCCTGCAGCCCTATCCTGCCGGGGTGGCGGAAGCTGGTGTGCCTGGGGCTGCGGCGCCGAGTCCAAGTTGCCCAAGCAGTCCGGCCAAGTCTGTGTAGATGCGCTCTTCCACGATCGCCCCATCTCGCAGCGTCATGATATTCGCGCCGCGCACTGACACGGGTTGCCCTTCGCCCGGCGGCAGACCCGGCAGTTGCCCGGTGTATTGCCCCTCGAAGGTCCACTCGGCCGCCGCGTGCTCCTCCGTCGCGAAAACGAGGGTGATTGTCGGATTCGGATCCGCGAATGCTCCGAAGTAGGCGGTAAAGTACTGCTGAATCGCCCCTTGGCCGGGCAGGGTGGTGTTGAAGGGCACGACCTCGACCACCGCATCCTCGGCGTAGGCTTGGGCCAGTTGGGTAGGATCTGCAGCCTCCCAACCGCTAACCCAGATCTCCAGGGCCGGTGGCACCGCCTCGGGCGAGACGTCCGCCGTGCTCTGCTGGGCAAGGGCCGGTCGGGCACGGGCGCCAAGACCAAGGGCCAGACCTCCGGCACCGATGCGGGCCACGGCGGCGCGGCGAGTGAGAACGCGAACCGACGGGACGAAGGGATGAGCCATCGGTAACTCCTTTCGTACTAACCAGTACTCGGACGCGCTCGTGACGCCCCTGGATGATATTTGGTGAGGAATCTGGGCCCACACTAGCAAATGACACATACAAAGTAAAGTCGCTCTTCGATAGCAGGATAATGGGCAGGCCGTTCGTATCCACACTCTTCCACCGACCGGAATTCGGCGACCGCAGATGCAATTCCCTCGTCCGAGACACAATTGATCGATACCAGAGATTAATAGTGATCATCGAAGGACTACCCGTGGGGCTTGTTCCCAACAGAGCGATGCAAATGGTTGCGGAAATCAGCAATGGTCGACGATCCACGCGGCCATCGGCTCGTCTACGAGGATGTAGCCGGCCCCTATCTGGCCCACCACGCGCAGGTACCTAGGATGCGGCAAACTTCCCCGCTCCACGCCGGGCGCGGAGGAGCCGGCCCGAGAGAGGGGGGCGGAGGCTTGTTGTATGCGCCTGCGTTGCTCCGCGAGGTCGGGCGCCGTCGA
>JAUJLY010000400.1 GCA_030447145.1 Thermomicrobiales bacterium | reverse complement strand
TGGGTCACCACGACGGGCCAATTCCCTCCGCCCGCGCGGCCCCTGCTACCGGCATATGAGCCATCACGGACCTTTTGGATTTGGTCTGCGGCACGCTGAGAAGTGGTCAACAGCGCATGGCCAAGGGTTGTATGATTGATACGTACACCCATAGACTTGTCGGACAGTAGTCCTATGTAAGGATTGGCTTGGATTCGTCATTAAACGGGTGCTCGAACTCCTAAAGAACCGGCTAACAGCGAGGGATCCATGCGCATCGATGTGGAATCGGCCAGAGCGTTTCTCCGTGGTTGGCGACGTCCGCTTCCGCGCCAGGTCACTCCGGAAGCGCAGG
Organism: Thermomicrobiales bacterium; assembly: GCA_030447145.1. Lineage (GTDB taxonomy): Bacteria > Chloroflexota > Chloroflexia > Thermomicrobiales > UBA6265 > UBA6265. Next base: position 2,283 of record JAUJLY010000400.1, on the reverse strand, counting down.
TCGCCCCACCGGCTACAGCTGGTACAGCCCCTGCCGGGGTCATTGAACCCACCAACGTGTTTTCACCGGCCGAGTTGCAGCAGGCACGCGAACGACTCAACGCTGGTGATGGACTCCACCAGCTGCTGGCAAGGTTCGGTGGAGAAGAAGCCAGCGACAGTAGCCTGCCGATGCCCATTGGCCTGACCGCGCCGGGGTTCCTTCGCCGGCATCGCGCCAGTATAGCGACCGTCATCCTCTACCTCGTGTTCGCCGTCGTTCCCGGGCTTTTGATCTCCGTCTTCGATGAACGCTTTGCTACCGGCGAGTTTGTCAAACTCACGGACTGGCGAGAGTTGCCTGGTGCGCTGTTTCTGTACCTTGTTCTGGCCCCGGTGATCTGGACCTTCTACCTGTGGCAGCCGCGCCTGATTGTTGAGGTATTCGACGGACTGGCACGAAGCGGCGCGATCGGCCCGGCACAGCGCACCGATATCACCGCCGATGCCGTGCTGCGACGAATCGGCGGGAGTTTTGTCGAGACCGCCGCACGGCTCGGGCCGTTGCGGCTCAGCAAGGGCACCCTGGTCGCTCTCCTATCTCTCACCGCATCGATTGCCACTCTGCTGATCTGGCCGCCCACCGCCCTTCCTCCATTCGATCGGATCCTTCCCGAGACGGACCTCTTCTGGTGGCGCGTGATCCCGGCGTATTTCTGGGCGGTGTAGCTGCCACTCGTATTCGTCAATGTCTACATGCTGGTCTGGATCGTTGTCCGGCAGACTGTCATGATTACTAACATCCAGCGCCTGCTCAGTCTTTTTCCGTCGAGCCGATCCCGTTCCATCCGGACGGGAGCAGTGGTTTTGCTCCGATCGGAAGCTATGCCATCAACATCGTTCGCGTCGCCCTGATCATCGGCGGCTGGGCGCTCGTCCTGATGCTCAGCGGTCCGGTCACCGGCCATGGCGTCTACGTAGCGCCCCACACCCTGTTCTTAGTGGTCGTCCAAGTGCTCCTGACCCCCTACCTCCTTTTCGGACCCGTCTGGTACGCGCACCGCGTGATAGGCGCCGCCCGGGAGCGGGCACTGCAGCGGGTAGGGGATGCGATCCGGGCTTCTCTTCTCGCAATGGTGCCAGTATCGGTGGAGACAGATTCTGGTCTCGATTCCTATCAGGAACTGGAGGCAAAATACCGCCTGATGGAAGAGGGCTATCGCACGTGGCCATTCGGCCGAACGGCCTTCAGTGGAGTGAGTATCACGGCCGGACTGACTCTCCTGGGCAATATCGCCGCCATCCTGTACCGGATGTACAGCACCTCATGAGCCGTCTAATGGTATGAGTAGGGAAGGTCAACCACAGATGTGGGCCAGGACCTAACGGCTCAACCTTGTCTCAAGGTGGGCTTGCCTGCTTGTCGCCATTCGAGTTCTCGATGGTGGCGATATCGGTGTATTCGTATAACGACGAATACACCGATCTTTTCGCCTTCAGGTCATAATCAAGGTGGTATGACTTGAAGGCGACACTCGGACCAGCGGCGCTTTATAAGTATATTTCCAGTGGGCAGACAACGTCCCGGTTTCAGGTTGTATGAGTCCATTTGAAATTGAAGAATTCGTGAGCACCCATGTGCGGCCGGAGCTATCATCAACGGTGCTCCCAAGCGATCGCCACCCGCAGCGTGACGGGCGGTTCCATGTGGACGTGAACAAAGCCGACGAACTGATGACCTCTAAGGCGTCGGTTGACGATACGGGTGTGGCATATGCACCCACCGATCCAAGGGTGCCGCCCGAGCCACGGGGGAGTGCGTCCTCCTGATGCGTGCGGCCCGGATGTTCAACCTCGCGCTCGGAGGACACATTCGGCGAGACGTGACGTGCATCGTCTGCCGGATTGGCGATCCCGGTTAAACCGGTACCTCCGGCAGGCTCGATCGGACCCTTGGCACGCCTTGGGAATCTCCACATAATGAGTCGAGGAAGCATTTCGGCATCGTCGCCACCACCGGCGGGAGCACCATGCCTTCACCGACGGCCCTTTCCCAGCCTTCCCAGCCCAATGGACTCGCGCAGCCCGACAGAACCGTGCCGGGCGACGGTGTCGATGATGCGGGAGACGCAGGAGCGATCCTCGATCACGATGCGAGGCCCGGGGCGGTGCTGCCCGCCGCCCTGACGCCGCTTGTCGGCCGGTTGCGCGAGCGAGTGGCTGTTGCCGACCTGATCCGCAATCCCGAAATCCGCCTGCTCGTCCTCACGGGTCCAGGTGGGGTGGGCAAGACCCGGCTCGCCGT
>JAUJLY010000074.1 GCA_030447145.1 Thermomicrobiales bacterium | reverse complement strand
ACTCGAAGGGACGGGTCGTGCCGCGTCCCTCCGAGAGAGTCGTCGCCTCGAAGATACAGGTGCCCGGGTAGACCGTCAGCGAATCCAGCGCTGGCATCGTCGGTTGGGGTCTTTCGCTTGGTGGTATCGCGCGTCGACTCGCTGCAGAAGGGCATGCAGGTTCACCTCATATCCCCAGCCGTAGGACTTGCGTACCGCGGTACGATCACTCTCAGGGTTCCAGAGATTCGACCTGATCCGTTGCCAGGACGGCTTGCGCCGGTCGTCGGGCATCCCGGGAAAGCATCCGGTCTTCGGCGCTGCCTCTGCCCGATCCTCTTGCGGAGACGAGAGCGTGCTCCTTGCCGCTGCGTCGTCGCTTCGCGCGCTCTGGCCCTCACCGTCGATCAGGACCTCTTCGCGGCGAACGGTATCCGTCACCTGTTCGTTGTATGTCACCGCGCTCTTGGTGACATCAATCTCCTCGCGGAGGTGGGTCCGTTTCTCGACCTCAACCTCTTCGCCATGAATGGGGATGCGGATGGTCTCCCCCTCAACGACGATATCTGCTGGATCTGCCTCCCGATCCACGGTCCGGCGAGAGACATTCACCTCTTCTTCGGTCACTGGCACCTCGAGCGTTTGCTGCTCCTCGACCACGTCCTTCCCGATGCGGACAGCACCACGGTCGACGGGCCGCGTCGTCGCGGTTACATCCTCTTCTGTGATGGGCACCACGATGTTGTGTTCCGCATTCACATGCGTTCCTTGGGTGTCCTGATTATGCTCGAAGGGTGTGGGATCTTTTTCCATCGTCGATGCTCCTGTCACTCTCATTGACCATTCCGGGACTCGCCGTCGTACCTCACCTCCTAATCTCGACTCATGTGCCGGTCCTGAGATATTCGTCCCCAGCCTCGACAGATGCCGCCGTGAATACAGTAGAGCGCGTCTCGGGCTGGGAAAGGCGCTCGGTGTCGCGAACCTGAACTGAATGGACACTGGGCGCTCGGCCCCAGATGCCACAGCCACTGCTATAAGAGATCGTCGATACACCCGCTCCTCCGTGGCATATGGGGGCCGTGACCTCAGGGTAACGGAGTGTGTGACCCACCAGCGCCTGGGCCACCCGGTATTCGCCTCACAGCCGTATGTGGGAGATAGGGCCCGCCAAGGAGATTGCGAGCACGGTAGAGACATCTCACGCGCCGTTGAGGGCAGTGTCAGCCTCGGCCGATGTGCTCGAAGAGGCAACCCGGGGAGGAATCAAGAGCAGGCGGCTTTACCGCGATTCTCAATCATTGGACAACCCTTTCATGGGCGGTTCCCCTTTACATGCGGGGTTAAACTAGACCGCTATCGCCCATATACCACATATGAGCTAACCACAACGATTGAGCAGTCACCATGACCGACCTCTTTCGGGTCCGCCCTCGTGATCCAGGCACACTGAGTGATGAGCCTCAGCAAGTGTCGACGCCGTCATTAGGTCCGGCAATCAATCACGTCACAGCGTAAGCGGCGACGTATTACGAGGCATTGAAACCACCGGGGCATGGGTAGCCGATCCAAGTTGCTACCTCCTTGGCCGCACACGTGGGGATGTGGGGCCCTCGCAAGTCACATAGGTCCACATCCGTTTACCGTCGTGAAGGGCAGAAACAGAGACATGCAGTTGTGAGGGCTGACATGTTGGACGAGAAAAAGCAAGAGCAAGCAGGCAAGACTGATTTGGTGAGCGATTAGCTCGTTTATCTCGTATCCTACTCATTCCGCTACGATCCAGCGTGCATTTGCGGTTGGATTGCCAGCATCCAAGCGAGAAACATTGCCGTCTCCACCATCGGAGAAAGGTTCGGCACTTCGGAGTAGGCATACAAAGCATCCGTCGCGAACCTGCCGATCTCCTCCGGCCCAGCTGATCGCAACTCGTTGGCGATGCGCTCGGCAACCACCCTCAGGTCACTGGGAAGATCGTCCGGGGTTACATTGAGACGCGCCATGCCAACACGAAGGACATCCAGGTCCCGACTACGAGCGGCAAGATCAACACCGCTATACCGGACGTCGCCAGGGTCCGCGCGGGGAATTAGGTCCGCACCGATGGCGACCTGTCGCTTAAGGCACTGTTGTTCACTGAGACGTTCTCGTACGGTGTCCAAGAGACCCATGTCTTAGTCCCCTCCACGAGATAAACGAGAAGAACGAGCTAAGTCCGCACTTCCTCGTTTATCTCGTCTTTCTCACGCATCATTTCCCTGATTCTTCAGAGCTGGTCGTTGCTTCGTAATACGTCCGCGGTCGGCCCTTGCCGGTGTCCGACGATACTCTCCATGCACGAATCTGATTGCTTTGATGCAGAAGGTCCAGGGCGTGACCGATGCGGGCAGACGGGACATTACGGCCAAATGCGTCCATCAGGTCGTTGCGGGTCATGCGCCCTTCGCTCCTCAGCATCGTGATGATGCGATCGGCGACAGCATCACCAGTTAGCTCCCCAAAAATCGATGTCACGGAGGCGTCGGCATACTCCCACACGGCCAGCGCGGCCTCGAGATGCTCCGGTCGAATGAAACGGCTCTTGTCGAGCAGCGCGTAAATCAACGCCAGCCGGAGGGTAATCGGCGAGGCACGTGCGGTGATGGCACCAGCAAGCCCTGGCCGATCGCGCTCTAGCTCGGCATAGGCCACGTTCCACAACTCGGTCGCCGCAGAATCACGAGCTACGGGGCCGATTTCTCGGGCGAACGCAAGGGCTTGCGCAATGCGTCCGCCCAGTTCGTTCACCGTGCGGGCATCCATGCCAATCGGGTTGGGTAGCAGCTGCGATCGGTGTATCCGGAACCACGCAAATCTATTGGCCAGTCCATTTGCGAGATCCGTTTCGGTAATCTGGCGCGCTAATTCCGCTTTCGTGATGTGGCCGAGAATGCTGATGTGTGCATCGGTCGCCCGTGCCGGTGAGGTCTTGGTCATGGTTGCGAGAACGGATCGGGAATCCCAGGCACGGCGGATGATCTCCGAAACGGTGGCGCCCTGCCGCTGTGCGGTCTTCAACACTTGCGAAAGCTCCTCCTCGACCGCAAGCACCCGCTTGTCTGCGATCGCGGGATCGACGGGGTCCCACGTCTTCGTTTTGGGATTGAACTTTGTCAATTCGTCATGGACGGCCCAAATCAAGCCTTCACCACTGGAGAGACCGCCCTGAACCCGCTCCGTGGTCCATTGCGCATCGGCGCGCATCATCAGACGCTTTGGACCGTCCAAAGCGGTGCCCTTGCGCGCGCGGGACGTTTCACCCACCAACACCGCGAAGATATTGGCCCCGTGCCGGGCGTCCCCAACCGGAACATGCGGACCACGCCCGCACGCGTTCCCGAACATCGTGAGCAAGGTCACCAGCACCGCGACCGAATCGGCTTCCGTGGTGGGTGCGATCGCTCGTATCGCCTCGCCGGCCAGACCGTAATAGGCGGCGGCGTCCATGACAGGAGGTAGCTCAGTTGTCACAGGAGGCGGGACGAGTTCGAGTTCCGGAACGACAGTGGGCTCGTCCGAAAGATCGTGTAGATCGTTGATGCGCTGCTGCAACTCTTGGGCAATCGTCACTTGGCACCGCCTTCTCGCTCAAGTGCCGTAAGTGCTTCAATGAAGCGGTCCGTGTTCAACATGAATTTGGTGAGCGTTAGCACGTCGCCACCCCGCCTGCAGCCAAAGCAGTAGGCGGAATTGGTGTCTTCATATACAAAGAACGAGGGGGACTTGTCGTCATGTGCCGGCAGCGGACATCGACCGCGCCACCATCCGGGACCGGCCGGAATCAGCTTCATGAGACACAGTTCCTGGCAAAAGCGTTGGATCGGCCAGCGGGCTTTCACGGCCTCCACGCGTGCCTTTAGGTGCTCATCGCGGCGTGGCCACGGCGGACGGAGCGGATCGCCCTGGTGCGAAGCCCACAAGCGTTTCCGGCGCTCCACCTCGTCGACGAGACAGGTGAGCTGGTATTCGCAATACGCTCGGCTCTCGTCCGGCAGCTCAGCAACTTCCAGTGCGAGCCATCGCCAAGACTCCATTTCGGCGATGAGGTCGACAGTTGGAATGTGCCGAAGTTCAGCGGGGTGAGTGGTTCGTGTGTGTCCGAACGGAAATCCTGATGAATGAGTTACACTAGCGGTGCTCACATCAATTCCTTTCTGGCAACAACCGCCGTCCTACCGGCGGTTCTTGCTTTCCCGCGATCAATCCTGTTGATTCGCCTGGTTGTCCTGCTGACGATCCAACATCGCCTCCACAGCCCGGCGGGAAAACATCAGCCGCTTTCCCACCCGGATCGTCGGCACCGGTAACACGTTCTTGCGGGCCAGTTCGTAAAAAGCGGAGCGTCCAACTCCGAGAACCTGCCGCATTTCCTCCGCGCTCAGCAGCTCCGGCTGTCGCGGCTCCGAGATCGTTGGCATGGAAAAATCCTCCTGGGGCTCCGGGTTGTCCCGGTTCATGTGCCTATAGGAGGATCATTGCCGATTGGTATGGATTGTCGCGTTAACAGAAATTACGCCTCTGTGCTCGCCTCTCCTTCGACGGTCCACACCGTGTCGGCCTCGCTGCCCAGTTCACTCGACAACGTGTCGAACGCCACACCCAGCCGCTTCGTCCAGCGATCTCCCAGCACCTTCACACTCCCCGGTTCCAGCTCCGGCTGCTCATCCTCCGGCGTGACGGTATCGCGTGCCCACATTACGAACTGATCCCGACTCGGTGGCACGCTCCCCTTTTCTGCCACGTACTCGAGCAGTGCATGCACAATCCGCGCAGGTGTCCAGAACGCCGCACCAGCATGCCGCCCTGCGCCCGTCGGCAGGCCGTTCACCTCCCGCCACCGTCGCCGTGCCGCTGCTTGCGTCGCTTTCGAAATGCTCCGCTGTGGCACCGCGACGGCCACAACACGAGCACCATCTGGCACAACGGTCAGCTCCTGTCCAATCCACTCACGACCAGAGGCGAACCGACGCGGCGTGGTCTTAGCCATAAACAGCAGACAGCCTCCACGCTCGCCTTGCGGCTCCACCGCGAAGGCGTACTCGGCACATTCCAGAGGCATCAAGGATTGTGTGGCCTCCGCAGGCATGCCGGGTCCTAGCTCCGGGCATCCGCGCCCCACCGGGAATGGCGCGGCGGCATGGCCTCGCATCCACTGCCATGCAATCCGCTCCGACTGGTCGCATGTGGGAAGCTCGTCGTCCTGGAACTGGACGGCCTCCGCCCACGTGCCACCGTGCTCGCGTGCCCGGAGCACCAACCAATTCAGATACCTCTCCCGTTCGGGTTGCTCGTCGTGTTTGTCGCTGATGGTTGCCAGCCATGCGGCGACCGCCTCCAACGCATCAACGCCATATGGCACGCTGCCGGGGTCCCGGTCCGCCTGTTCGAGTAGGTCCGCGATCCCCTGCCGCGCGCCATCCTGGTCCACTGGGATCAGGCGTGGCAGGTACCGCGTGACACCGGGCATCAGCTCACACCTCGCGCGCGCTGAATCGCTTGCTCGATCGCCAGGTTAGCAGCTCCTTGGTCCTCCGCGATCAGGTGGCCATAGGTGCCGGTTGTCGTACTGATGTCACGGTGCCCGAGTTTTTGGGCCACCAGTGCCGGGGAAACGCCAGCCCGCAGCATCCGCGTCGCCGCCATGTGCCTCAACTCGTACGTCGTGACATCGGGCACCGCGGCGACAGCTAGCAGCTGCCGTAGGCGAGTCTTGACCGTGGTGGGGTTGGGGATTGTCCCGGCCGTCGTCGTGACGATTGCGTCACCAGCACTCCATGCATCCTCGCCCAAAGACTGCCGCTCGATTCGTTGTCGGTCTCGGTGCACTTTTAGAACCCGCAAGGTTTCACTGGTCAGCAGCACGCTTCGTCGACTCGCGCTGGTTTTTGCCCGCCCATCTTGTCCGGCGTCATAGCTAGAGACACGCTTTCCTCCCCGATCTCCTGCGCCTTACGGGACCCCAGGGCGCCAATCAAACTGGTTGCCCAGCACCTGGTCAGCTTTTTGACCCTCCGGGATGGCAGACAATGACATTCCTGAGTGCGATCATCGACGTACCAAGAGGCTGATTCCAGCCCTACGGAGACCGTCCTTCATAGGCTACTGGAGAATGACAATCTATGCCCGAACTTCATGAACACACACTCATGGAACTGTCCGGCGCCCTAGCCGCCGGTGAGCTGACCTCGCTGGACGCGACCAAACACGTTCTCGAGCGCATCGACCTCTTCGATGGACGACACGAGCTCAATGCCTTCCTCGAGGTTGCTGCGATTGCTGCGCTCAAGGAGGCTCACGCATCTGATCTGCGTCGCGCAGCCGGAACTCCGCAAGGGCCACTGGATGGGGTTCCCATTGCCCTGAAGGATCTCGTCGATACCGCCGACATGAAGACCACTGGAGGATCGCCCGTCTTCGCCGATCGAGTCCCTGCTCGCGATGCCACCATCGTCCACAAGCTGCGAGAAGCCGGGGCCGTCATCATTGGCAAGACCAACATGCTGGAATTCGCCTACGGGCATCCGCATCCTGACATTGGTGAAACCGTCAATCCATGGGATGCGACTCGCACCGCGGGAGGGTCATCCGGTGGATCCGCCGCCGCGATCGCCGCCGGAATGGCATGGGGAGCGATCGGCTCAGATACTGGTGGATCCATACGCTCACCGGCAGCCTACTGCGGGATTACCGGTCTCAAACCCACCTACGGACTGGTCAGTTGTCGTGGTGTCTTGCCGCTCTCATGGTCACTCGACCATGTCGGTCCCCTGGCACGGACAGCAGAGGACTGTGCCCTCCTCCTGTCTGTCATCGCTGGTCACGATCCGTCAGACCCCTACTCTGCTCCCCGCGATCTCATTGACGACGTGCTGGAGAACGTGGCGAACCTGCTAATTGACACGCCGAGGTGCCAGGGACTCCGGCTCGGCGTCGTCCCACAGCTGTTTGACACGGCCTTGACGCCGGGACTCCGGGAAACCGTCGCGGCTGCTGTCTCCATCCTAGAAGAGCAGACAGGGGCAGAAGTGGTCGAACTCGGTCTCGATCAAGACGTGCTCGACTCGATCCTGCCATCGATTCTGCACATTTATCCGGTGGAGGCGGCCGCATACCACCGCTCAGCAACTGAGGGCCGGTGGGGGGACCTGGGTCCCGTGCTGCGTGCTGAACTGGAAGACGCGCTCAAGCTGCCAGCCGTGGACTACATAGACGCCCAGCGTATGCGTATCCGGTTGAGTCGCTCATTTGAGGAACTCTATGAGCGGGCCGATCTCCTTGTGTGGCCAGCCCAGCCATTTGTGGCCCCGCTGCTAGGAACCACAGACGCTTCTGTTCCTGGAGCGGCAGGGGACCCGACCACGATCGAGCTCGAGATTATGGCGACAGCACCCGCAAACCTCCTTGGCGAGCCGGCGATCTCAGTTCCCGGCGGCTTTGCTGAGGGGCTCCCGGTCGGGCTCCACATCCAGGGCCCACAATACGCCGATGACCTGGTGCTCCAGGTGGCCATGGCGTATCAAACGGCCACGGGTGCGCCACCACTGCCAACGCTGAAGGACTGAATGCGTGAAGGCACCCTGAGGTGCCGCGACCGCCATCACCGAGCCATGCTCTCCATCGCTGGGCTACTGATGTCAAAGAGCGCGCTACAGTCATGAGGGGACATGATCTTGGCCAGAGGCGCACCCAATATGTTCTGAATCTGACCGATTGTTTGGCCCTCCGCCACTGGCTCAACAACCGGAAACGGTGGATACCGCATCCCTTCCGACGGTGATGTGAACCACGTGAATGAGCCAACTTCAGTAAGAGATTCCGGCTCCGGCAACTCACCAGGGAGCATTCCGAGGTGCTGAAGAACTCGGCCGACGCCATCAACCAACACTTGCGTTTCTGGTTTGGTGAGCAGGCCGCGACCACCTGCTTCAGCGATGATTCCAGGAACTCGGGCAGTGGCGGTTTGGAGGAGAGTCCCATATCCACTTTCGTCACGCTTTGATATGCTGACGACCAATTGTCCGATCAAGAGAATGGAGCAGCAATCGTGGGTAATGCCGCAGATATGGACGGGCTTTTCCGTTGGCGCTGCATTGGGCCACACCGAGGCGGGCGTGTGGTCGCGGTGGCCGGAAGCTATGACGATCCCAACACCTTCTACTTCGGGGCGGTGGCCGGCGGGGTCTGGAAGACAACCGATGCCGGCACGTACTGGCGCTGTGTGACCGATGGCTTTCTGGAAACCTCATCAGTCGGCGCCTTAGCCGTGGCACCGTCGGACTCGAATGTCATTTACGCCGGGATGGGAGAGACGACAATCCGAATCGATGTTTCCCACGGCGACGGGGTCTATAGGAGCACCGATGCCGGGAGGACATGGACTAACGTCGGCCTGCGCGATTCACGTCACATTGGGAAGGTGCGGGTACACCCCACCGACCCGGATACGGTCTGGGTTGCGGCACTGGGACACGCCTTCGGGCAGAATACGGAACGCGGTGTCTTCAAGAGTGTCGATGGTGGATCGACCTGGAAGCGTGTCCTCTTCGTCAGTGACAAGGCTGGCGCCGTCGACCTCAGCGTCAACGAGTCCAATCCACGCATTCTCTATGCGACCATCTGGCAGGCGTATCGTAATTTCTGGCAGATCAGTTCGGGTGGTCCTGACAGCGGGCTTTGGCGCAGCTTCGACGGCGGTGAGACATGGGAAGACATCACTCGCCAGCAGGGCCTTCCCGAGGGAACCATTGGGAAGATCGGCGTCGCTGCGTCGCCTGCCAAGCCGGGGCGTGTCTGGGCGATCGTTGAGCATACCAAAAAAGGTGGCCTCTACCGCTCAGACAACTACGGCGATACCTGGGAGCTGGTCAGCGACAACCAGAACCTGGTGTCGCGTGCCTGGTACTACATGCATGTGACGGCTGATCCCCAGGATGGGGACACCGTCTACGTCAACAACCTGGACTTCTGGAAAAGCAGCGACGGCGGAAAGACGTTCGAGGAGATTGCCACCCCACACGGGGATAACCACGATCTCTGGATCGATCCGACAGACAACCAACGTATGGTTCAGGGCAACGATGGTGGCGCCTGCGTCTCCGTCAACGGTGGTCTCAGCTTCAGCACGATTTACAACCAGCCCACCGCGCAGTTCTACCACGTGGCCGCCGATGTCCGAGATCCCTACGTCGTCTACGGGACTCAGCAAGACAACACAAGCGTCGGGGTGCCAAGTCGCACGCCACTGACCGGGATCCGCTGGGGTGATTGCTATGTCGCCGGATCGGGCGAAAGTGGGTACATCGCGGTCAGGCCGGATGACCCTGATATTGTCTACGTCGGTGCTATCGGTTCGTCCCCAGGCGGCGGCAACGCTCTCCAACGATACGATCATCGGACGAAGCAGATTCGCCTGATCACTACCTGGCCGGAGGGCATGCGTGGCGCGGGTGCGGGAGAATGGAAGCAGCGGTTCGCATGGACCTACCCGATTGTGATCTCGCCACACGACCCAAACACGCTCTACATTGGTGGGAATCGCGTGTACAAGAGCACCGACGAGGGCCAACGGTGGGAAGCAATCAGCCCCGACCTGACCCGCGCCGATCCCGAGACGCTCCAGCC
>JAUJLY010000399.1 GCA_030447145.1 Thermomicrobiales bacterium | reverse complement strand
AACCCGGCAGACGTTCATCCGCGAGATGGTCGGTGGCGATCGACTGACCAACGCCATCTCCCCCAATTCAACCGAATTGAATCTGGCGAGGGTGATTGGGCCGTCGATAGGCGGGGTCCTGGTCGCTACAGTGGGTCTCGGGGCCTGTTTCATTGTCGACGGGCTTTCCTATTCGATTGTGATCATCATGCTCCTGAGGATGCGGGCGGACGAGCTTACGCCTGCGGTTCGAGCAGCCCGGGCGAAGGGCCAACTGGTTGAGGGATTGCGTTACGTCTGGTCGGAGCCGGTGCTCCGTAACACCTTGCTGATGGTGGCCATTATAGGGACGTTTACCTACGAGTTTTCCGTGGTTCTGCCGCTCTTCTCCGAGTTCACATTCAGGGCAGGGGCCAGTGGGTACGCGGCGCTGACAGCCGCGATGGGGGTTGGCGTGGCACTCGGTGGACTCTACACGGCGGGGAGAAGGAGGGGTACCCCGAGGATGCTGGTCGTGGCTGCGGCACTCTTTGGCGGGTCGGTGATCCTGACTGCAATTGCCCCAACCATGACCCTTGCAATGTGCTCCCTTGTCATCGTCGGGTTCTTCTCCATCTCGTTCACCACTCTCGCGAATGCGACCTTGCAACTGGAAAGCGCGCCGGAGATGCAGAGAAGGGTCATGTCCCTCTGGACGGTCGCATTTCTTGGCACCACGCGAGTAGGAGGACCGCTGATGGGCGCGGTCGGAGAGCACGCCAGTGCACGCTGGGCCCTCGCTGCCGGCGGCGTGGCCGCTCTGATTGCTGCCGGGCTGAGCGTGATGTCGGCCCGGCAAGGGCGGAAAACACCGGCTCTCCGGAACCAGGTGGGCGACCCGTAGATCGCGGTACGGCGCCGGTGTCGCAAACTCGCCGGAACCGGGACTTCCGGCTGCCGCCGATATTATCGATCCCGACGAAGCGCATGGAAGGCATCGACTGGGATGCGATGGTACCCGGTGAGGGTGATGGCGGAATCCTGTTCCTCTGTGTTCCAGGGTCCCGTTACAGGCATGACCTCACCGGTGACAGCGTGTGTGACAGAGATCTCCAGCTAGTAGTGATCAAGTGGCTGGTCGATGACGACAACAGAGTGAAGGGGCTGCGACGTGTGCATTCGTCCAGGATCACGCGTGCGACCATAGAGCCGCAACCCAGGGAATATTGTGGAGATGCAAGGTGAGGATGCCTTTCGGCGTTTTGGTGCTTGCCCTGTCGGCGAAAGAGTTTGACCATAGTACTGTCACGTTCTGGCATTTCATGAGAATGGCAAGGGCATGCGAACCGTACAACCGTCGAATATCCTGGAGAAACGGCTACATGCAACCAACGTTTGACCGCGACATCGAGGAACGGCTCCTCCGATACGTCCAAATTGACACGCAGAGCGACGAAGCGTCTACGACATCGCCTAGCACCGAGAAACAGCTTGACCTGCTGCGCCTCCTTGCCCGGGAGCTGGAAGAAATAGGCGCACAAGACGTTATCTTGACCGAATACGGAGCCGTCATCGGTATGGTACCGGCAACGGCTGATACGTCCGTACCCCCAATCGCTTTTCTCGGGCACGTGGACACATCTCCCGGATTCAGCGGAACGGGGGTTAAACCGAGGGTCCACCGGGACTACGGCGGGGGCGAGATCACCTTTGCCGACGATCCGGATCTCGTGTTGTCGCCCTCGAGATCCACCTATCTCGCGAACAAGGTTGGGGACGACATTATCACTGCCAGTGGCAAGACGCTGCTCGGAGCCGATGACAAAGCTGGTGTGGCGATCGCGATGACGTTGGCTGAATACCTCATCAAGCACCCGGAAATCCCGCATGGACCTGTCCGGGTCTGCTTCACCCCGGACGAGGAGATTGGCCGGGGCGTGCATCTTAACTTGCCACAGGACCTGAACGTGGAATTCGCCTATACCCTCGACGGAGGCGAAGTCGGTGAGATCGTGTACGAGACGTTCTCGGCCGACAAGGCCACCGTGACCATCCAGGGTGTGTCGACGCACCCCGGCGATGCGAAGGACTCCATGGTCAACGCGCTACATCTTGCATCCAAGATCATCGACACGCTGCCGAAGGTGACACGCACTCCAGAGACAACGGACGGTCGGGAGGGCTTCTTGCATGTCTACCAAATGTCTGGAACGGCAGCAGAGGCGCGGCTGGATTTCATCATCCGCGATTTCGAAATGGATGGGCTGAAGTCGCATGGTGGTCTGTTGGAGCAGGTCTGCTCGACGATCCAGGCCACCGAGCCTCGCGCACGTATCCGGTGCGATATCGCGCCGCAGTACCGGAACATGCGCTACTGGCTGGAGAAAGACATGCGACCTGTAGAGTTGGCGCTGGGTGCATGCCGCTCTCTCGGGATTGAAACATTTTCGACGCCAACTCGTGGTGGCACTGACGGCTCACGAATGACCGAGATGGGCATCCCGACCCCCCACCTCTTCGCGGGCCTGGAGGTTATCCCCGGCCCCGTGGCCGGGAGTGGCGGCCTGGCCATGGCTGGGGCACCGAGGGTATGCCGGGCGCTGGCGCAGCGGGGGGCGCGCGCTGCCCGTGCCGGAGGGCTCGCTCCGCGGCGGCGGGGGGGGTGTGGTCGCG
>JAUJLY010000398.1 GCA_030447145.1 Thermomicrobiales bacterium | reverse complement strand
CTGTCCGAACGCCCGTTCGTTCGCCTGTCAGGGCCACGTCCCGCTCAGGAGGACGGGAGACGGGGAGAGTGTATGTGCATGCTATACTTCGCCATGATTGCCACAAGGTGCGTGTTTATCGTTATGTTGTTGCACCTTGCATCGCATATTGTGGCTATGTATTACCCGGATTCGATGAGTATCGAGGATTCAGACAGTAATTGGGGCAGTCGTCTCCTGCGAGTGCGGGTCGAATCAGGGTGGCAGCTACCGTTGTGAAACATGGATGGTGAAGGGACTATGCAATCCCGAGGTCAGAATCCCGCACGAGGACAGCAGCAGGGGCGAGGACAATCCGCGCCACGTCCCGCATCCCAGCAGAACCAACCGCAGAATGATGGTCCGGCCAGTGCTGGCTCCTCCGACAGGCCGTCATCGCGCTGGAGCTCGTCGGAGTCCCTGGCCAATGCATTCGCCCGCATCAAGGTTGTGGGCGTGGGGGGTGCGGGTGGCAACGCCATCAACCGCATGGTGAACTCCGGCGTCGACGGAATCGAGTTCGTAGCCGTCAACACGGATGCCCAGGCGCTCATGACCAGCGAGGCGACAATCGCAATTCGCATCGGAGACAAGCTCACCAAGGGCCTGGGGGCCGGTGGACGGCCGGAGATAGGGGAGCGAGCCGCCGAGGAAAGCTCCGAGAGCCTCGCCGAGGTCATGCGCGATTGCGACATGGTATTCATTGCAGCTGGCATGGGCGGTGGTACTGGAACCGGAGCGTCCCCGACGGTTGCCCGTCTCGCCAAGGACGCTGGTGCACTGACGGTTGCCGTTGTGACCAAGCCCTTTGAGTTCGAGGGCGGACGTCGTCGCCGGGCGGCGGAAGAGGGTGTCGCAGCCTTGAAAGAGGTGGTCGATGCGCTGATCACCATCCCGAATCAGCGCCTCCTGCACATGGTTGATCCGAAGACGACCGTCACCGAGGCGTTCCAGATTGCGGATGATGTGCTGCGACAGGGTATTGCCGGTATCTCGGATCTCATTACGAAGCCGGGCGTTATCAACCTCGACTTCGCCGATGTAAAGACGATCATGCAGGATGCCGGATCCGCGTTGATGGCCATCGGCTACGGCGAGGGTCCTGACCGCTGCGTGAGCGCGGCTCGGGAGGCGATCGAGAGCCCGCTGCTGGAGATGAACATCCAGGGCGCCAAGGGGGTGCTCTACAACATCTCAGGTGGCAGCAACCTCACACTCTTCGAGACGAGCGAAGCGGCGGAGGTTATCCGGGCGGCGGCCGACGACGATGCCGAGATTATCTACGGTACATCGATCGAAGAGGCGCTGGGCGACGCCGTGATGATCACGCTGATCGCAACGGGCTTCGACGAGCGGGACGTCATGGATGCCTATGCGTTCGATACGGGAAGCCGCATGCCACAGCAGGAGGATCGCTTCGGCGGTCGACAGCAGCAGGCGCTCTCTCGTCAGCCGGAGCCGCGCGGCCAAGGTGGTGGTCAGCCGGTCTACCCGGACGATGACTGGGAGTCGGAATCCTCGATCATCCGGTTCCTGCGGGAGCGCTAGGTCGCTGGAGACTGAGCAGAGCAACGAGATGCCCGCACGAGTATCGTGCGGGCATCTCTGTATCACGCGGAGACGGAGGGAGAGGATCCCCAGTGCGCTGTCCATATTGCAAAGTTGAAGATACGCGGGTGATCGACAGCCGCGATGTCAACAATGGTGAATCCGTGCGTCGTCGCCGCGAATGCGGGGAGTGCCAGCACCGCTTCACCACCTATGAGCGGGTGGAGGCGCCGGCGTTGATCGTCGTGAAAAGGGATGGACGCCGTGAGGAGTTCAGCCCGGAGAAGCTGCGACAGAAGCTGAGGGTTGCACTGACCAAGCGGCCGATCGGTGAAGACGTGCTGGATAGCATCATCCGGCGAGTCGAGAGCGAGATGCGGGCGATGGGCAAGAAAGAGGTGTCGTCGCAGGTGATCGGGGAGCGCGTGCTTTCCGAGCTGAAGGCACTGGATCACGTGGCGTATATCCGGTTTGCATCGGTCTATCGCCAGTTCGCCGATATTGATGAGCTGCGGCGCGAGGTCGAGGGGTTGTCTGGTCCGGACGCGGTTCCAGAGTCGTTGAAAGATCCGAAGCAGGGGTAGGGCACCCGTTCAGGTGACGGTGACCGAGTCCCCGTAGCGAATGGGTCGCTTCGCTATTCGCCCCACCCGGGGACTTGCGGTCGCAGAAACATTAAGTATGCGCTCCAAATGGCCGCATTGTCCTCCTTCCTGTTTGCGATCGTGGCAGGAGGACATCGAACGCGTCCTCCGCCGTTTAGTTTTTTTGGGGTAGTGCGTTCAGGTCCTACGCTACGGATGTGAACGAAGCCGCCAGAATGCGGGAGAACCTGGTCAAATGAAATGACCTGGCCAATGGCAGCCTTGCCGAATTGCCTTGGTATCGCTGGGTTTTTTTAGGCTGCCAAGGGATGCCTGAAATCTGGCGGTTTTCCCTGTCGGCGGTGTGGGCCCGGTTCATGGATGGTGGGGATTTGCGTCCTGGACGATCATGATCTTGCTCATTTGCACTCGCCGCTTGGATCAGGTGCCCTTCGAGACGTGGCGAATGCAGCAGCCCCTA
>JAUJLY010000003.1 GCA_030447145.1 Thermomicrobiales bacterium | reverse complement strand
CATAATGCTGACGGTGAACGTTGACCGACGGAAACCTCTGACCATGTATAGATCTTCTCCGGCGGTCCAATCGTGTGAAAGGTGGTGGTTATAGCAGGCAAGGATGACCTTCGCTTTCACGCGCTACGGATGGACGGGGTGGTGGAGAAGGGCGAGGGGAGCTATGACTTTAGTCGTGATGGACGCTTCATGCTTGCTCCCTACCCCGAAAAAGTGCATCCCCGAAAGCCTCGTGTGAAGCGGTACGACATGTTCGTGATGCGGGTTGCGGATGCGGACGACAAGGAGGTGCATCTGGAGGGTGAACCGGACATCTTTTTCACGACGGAGCATTACAACGGATACGCAACGGTCATCGTGCATCTCGACGAGATCGGTGATGAGCTATTAGCTGAACTTGTTCACGAGGTGTGGGTGGCGACGCCACTGTCCACCAAACTCACGTATCCCGTGTAGGAGTGTGCAATCACTCTCGGGTGATGGCTGTCTCTTACTGCGATCTGACGGATTGCCGTCGGGTCATTTTGTTGTGTTCCGCCGATCTGTCCTCCCGAGTCCTTCGTTCAGAGTGGTTTGGAGCGTCGCGCAGCCAGATGTCGTGGGACAACTCTACCCGCCGCAAGGGAGCCGTTGAGGCTACCCCTTCGATCACCGCGCTACGCCTGGGCATCTACACGAGAACGTAGTGGTCGCCGCGAAGGACGCGTTCGATCGCGAGAACGACCCTGAGGAAGTACCGGTCGTTCTGAATGGGCGCGACCAAATCCCTGGTAACGGTGATGGTGCTGATGGAGCCGTCGTGTGCGTCCAGCCGTATTGCGGTGACAGTCTCCGCTTCGTTGGCGAAGAAGCGCCGTGCCGTCGTGAGGGAAATTTGGATTAAACTTTCCAGTTCGGCCGGGTTAGGCTGGTAGGCGGTCAGTGGGCGATCGTCGCGATACAGGAAAACCTCCTGCAATTCGCGGTCGATCACTCCCGGTGTGGTGTGTTCTGCTGCCCGCGGCCGCGTGCCGATATGGTGGAGCCTGGAAACGTCGGGAAGGATGCCGATTTCCTCCTCCATCTCGCGATAGGCCTCCTCGACCGTCTCACCGGCACCCAGGTGACCGCCGACAGTCGGATCGAGCAAGCCTGGCTGGGTGTCCTTGCCGAGTCCACGCTGGTTCATGAGGATGAAAGCATCGTCATTTTGAACCCCGTAAACCCAAATGTGGAGCGATCGGTGCCAGTCCCCGTCCCGGTGCACATCGACGCGACGTTTAGTGATACCGGTTGGCTTTCCATCGGCGGTGACGACATCGAAAAGTTCTTCAGGGTCCTGGGCTGGGGGTGTTATCACGGGATGGGTCCTGACTGCTATGCTGGCGGCCAACAGCACGGAGTATAGGGGGAAGCGATTCATGAACCTGACATCACTGGTTGCGCGTGTCGAACGGGGATCGATGCGCAAGTTGCCGCCAGGGCTGGTTCTGGCCATGAACGCGATGCTGCATCAGCGTCTTGGTGAGCCGGAACTTCACGAGTTGAAGCGGCTTATCCGTCCCGGCACCGTCGCCGTGGATGTTGGGGCACATTTCGGCACGTATAGTGTCGCGATGGCGCGGTTGGTCGGGAAACAGGGCCAGGTCATCAGCATCGAGCCGATCGAGGAGGACGCACTCCTGCTGGAGCGTGGTGCCCGCTCGCTTCGCCTGCCGATCACTGTGCTGCGATGCGCTCTTTCCTCCAGTGAGGGTGAGGCAGAGCTTCGTGTTCCGTTACTGGACGGTTCGCAGAAGACGGCCTTGTCCACCCTGGAAGTAGCAACCCAGGACGGTGATCCGGGACCCTTGGTCACTCGCAAGGTTGGGACGCGGACGCTGGACGACGTACTGTCGAATGTCGAGCGTCCTGTGAGCTTCCTCAAGATCGACGTCGAGGGACATGAGCTGGATGTCCTTGCAGGAGCGGAGCGAACGTTACGTGAATGCCGCCCGAATATCCTGATCGAGATCAACAGTGATCTCGGCAGCCGTCCCGTCGAGGCGGTATTCGAGCGGATCCTGGTGCATGGCTATCGCGGTGAGTTCCTCGAGGAGGGTCAGTTTCGTAGGTCATTGTCTGCCTTCAACGTCACGATGCATCAGGCGGCATCGGCCGGGAATGTCCTCTCGAAGACCTATGTGAACAATTTCATTTTTCTGCCCGAGTGAGATGGACGATACGTCTCACCTGCCCCTCGAAGAAACTCACCCAGTAAGAATCAAGGTGGCAGAGCCGTCATGGCTTCGCATCACATCGGCTAGGGTGAAGGACTTGCGGCGCGGTGTGGCGTCTCCGGCTGCATGTAGATCTCTCGCAGGGGAGCACCTTGGGTGCTCCCGATGTTCTCACGCCACCTGGCAGAACATGAGGTCCTCCCTTGCAACACGAGGATGTCTCACATGTGGGTTAGCGGGCAAGCGAAAACGGCCGGGTGGGACGAACCCACCCGGCCGTTTCATGCTCAGAAGCGCACCAGTTACGGTCGCGCGGTTGCCACGATGGTCAGTGCGTCCGACCAATCACCGGCGAGATCAATGATGTTCCCGGAGAAGAGACCGAGGACGAAGACCCCGACGACCATAAGCGCAATGCCGGCATTCAGGAGCGGCGTCGAGAATGGGCGATCCGTTTCACGTCCTTCCTCGAAGTACATCACCGCAACAACCCGCAGGTAGAAGAATGCCGAGACAGCTGACATGACCACGATCGCAAGTGCCAGCCAGAGCAGGTTCGCATCGATCAGGGCAACGATGACGTAGTACTTGGCGTAGAAACCGATCGTCGGGGGGATCCCCATCAATGAGATGAG
Organism: Thermomicrobiales bacterium; assembly: GCA_030447145.1. GTDB lineage: Bacteria > Chloroflexota > Chloroflexia > Thermomicrobiales > UBA6265 > UBA6265. The sequence continues at coordinate 23,853 of JAUJLY010000003.1, read as the reverse complement.
GAAGACCGTCATCGCGGCGGCTGGAAGGGGATGGCTCGCACCCAGTCCATTGAAGTCCTCCAGCTCCATGCCGCGGCCCCGGTGCTGAATCCACGAGACGATCGCGAAGGCGCCGATGTTCATGAAGGAATAGGCAAGCAGGTAATAGAGGACGCTGGCGACACCGAGATCTGCCGCTTCGCTGCCATCCCCGAACCCCTCCGCGACGCGGTATGCGGCGAAGCCGGCAAGCATATACCCCGTATGGGCGATGGAGGAGTAGGCAAGCATCCGTTTGACGTTTCGTTGGGCGACAGCAACGATGTTGCCGAAGACCATCGTGATCAACGCGAGGACTGCCAGGAGTGTGGCCCACTCGTCGCTGAGCGGCTCGAGGCCCTGGATGATGAGACGGATGATGGCGGCAAAGGCGGCCGCCTTGGGGATGACCGACATGTAGCCGGTAACCGGTGTTGGGGCTCCGTCGTAGGCGTCCGGGGTCCAGAAGTGGAAAGGAACGGCCGCAATCTTGAAACCGAGGCCGACGATCACCAGCAGGAGACCGAGCAGCAGGCTGGCTTCCAGATTGTCCTCCCCGGAGACAAGGCCGCCGAGTGACGTGGCGATCTCTTCGAGGTTGGTGCTGCCGGTAGAGCCATAGATCCAGGCCATGCCATAGAGCAGGATGGCGCTGGCGAAGAGACCGAGCAGGAAGTACTTGAGGGCTCCCTCAAGCGCGGTCGTACGACGCTTGGCGAAGGCGGTCAGGATGTAGGTGGCAAGTGAGCTGAGCTCAATGCCGACATAGAGGATGACCATGTCCCCGGCCGCCGAGGTGATAAGCGCGCCGAGCGTCGCGAAGCTGAGCAGCGTGTAAAACTCCCCGATGGGCATTCGGCCCTCGAGGTGCTGGACATAGCTCGCCGAGGTCAATACGGTGAGGATGGCGGCAACGAGGATGATCAGCGACAGGAAGACGGTGAGTCCGTCGGCGAGAAAGAGCCCGTGAAAGGTGGACCGGTTCTCCCCGGCCTGGCCCAGGAGCGTGACGAGTCCAAGCCCGTACCCGAGCAAGGAGACGACCGTCAACACGGAGTACTGTTTTGACTTGGGCAGGAACGCATCAAGCAACGACACGACAATCGTCGTGAGGAAGATGATGAATTGGGGAAGAATCAATCCCCAATCAGGTACTTCGAGATTCACTGGCATGGAGACGGCTCCGGACTCACTGGTCGATCAGGTATAGCGTTCGGGATCAGGCTACGGAACGGACCCAAACGGCGACGAATCAGTCTTGCATCCAGACAGCGCGAATAACCCGCTGGATACGCACGTTTCCTAGTTTCCAATCACGCGTACCGCGCCTTCCAGGATGGCCTGGAAGCTTGGCTCGAAAATGTCGAAGAGTGGTTTCGGATAGACGCCAAACACCACGGTCAGGATGGCCAGCGGCAGGAGCGTTAGCGTCTCCTTGGTGGTCAGGTCTGCCCACCGTGAGCTATCCATCTGGTCTTCGTGTGTAGGGTAGCTGCTACCGTCCGGCTCGTGACGGACCACGGCATGGTGATCGCCACCACTGACCGGCTGTGTCTGGAGGCCACCGTGCTCATTCGTGTCGTAGGTGCCGTGCTCTACGCCGGTGTCATGGCCGCCCATTCGGCGGATCTCCTCCTGCTCGGCAGGCGTGAGGGCGCTGTCGCCGGGATCTGGCGCCTGGCCAGAGGCACGGCCGAAGACGACACGCTGGAACATCCACATCATGTACCAGGCGGAAAAGATGACGACGGAGAAGGTGATGAGTGCGGCCCCCGGGTTGTATTCCCAGGTTCCGAGGGCGACGAGGAACTCACCGACAAAGCCGGAGAGGCCGGGCAGACCGATGCTGGCGAACATGAAGAGCGTGAAGTAGAAGGCCCATCGTGGCATTCGTGAGGCGAGGCCACCGAACGCACTGATCTGGCGAGTATGGGCCCGCTCGTAGATGACACCGACGATGAGGAAGAGGCCCCCGGTGTTGAACCCGTGGGCAAGCATCACCATCATGGCGCCCTCCATGCCCTGGAGGTTCATGATGAAGATACCGAGTGTGACGAAGCCCATGTGGCTGACCGACGAATAGGCGATCAGTTTCTTCATGTCGGGTTGGACAAGCGCGACAAGAGCCCCATAGATGATACCGATGATAGAAAGCGCGATGACTATGGGTGCCCAGTCTTCGGAGCCGTCGGGGTACAGCGGGAGATTGAAGCGCAGAAGCCCGTAGCCGCCCATCTTGAGCATCACCGAGGCCAGGATGACGGACGCTGCGGTTGGCGCCTCGACATGCGCGTCGGGCAGCCAGGTATGGAACGGGAACATCGGCACCTTCACCGCAAAGGCGATGAAGAAGGCGGCGAAGACCCAGAACTGGAAGGTCGAGGTGTACGCGCCAAGCGCCACGCCCTCCTGGAGTTCCAGGACATTGAGTGTGCGGATGCCTGTTTCCAGGTAGTACGCCTGATAGGTGGCGATGATGCCGACCAGCATCAGCAACGAGCCGAAAAGCGTGTACAGGAAGAACTTGATTGCGGCATAGATACGATTGGAGCTGCCCCAGATACCGATGAGCAGAGCCATCGGTATGAGCACGACTTCCCAGAAGATGTAGAAGATGAAGAGGTCGAGCGCCATGAACACGCCGAGCATGCCGGTCTCGAGGATCAGCAGGGCAATGTAATACTCAGCGTTGCGAGTTGCGATAGTGCCCCAGGACCAGATGATGGCGATGACCGAGAGCAGCGTGGTCAGGGCAACCAGGAGCACCGAGATACCGTCGACGCCCAAAAGGTAGGAGACACCGAGGTCTTCCAGCCAGACAGCATGCTCCGTGAACTGGAACTCCGCGTTGTGCTCGAAGGCCACGACGACGATCACCGAGAGCACGAAGCTCACCAGTGATGTCACCAGCGCGATCTGGCGGGGAAGCGTGTTCGATCCCCTCGCGGCAAAGAGGATTGCCAGCGCGCCAAGCGCCGGCATATACGTAATGATGCTGAGAATCGGAAAGCTTTCCACACGCCCCTCCGGGGTTCTTCCTGATCCGGCATGCCCGTTTCAGATTGCCTCACGGCGTATCTGCGCTCTCGCGCCCGGGCATCCGTTCGCTACCAAGTACCGCACAACCGCCAACCGGTCATGCCCCGCTCCGAACTACTGGAACAGGTTCGAGAAGCCAGCCAGATAGACACCGACGAGAATAGCCATGCCCAATGCAATAGCGAGCGCGTAGTTCGCCACCAAACCGGTTTGCACGTGGCGCAGGCGCTGGGCAATCGCTCCGATGCCGAAGGCAACACCATTGACGGCGGCATCAATCACCCCTACGTCGACGACCCTCCAGAGGAAGACCGAGAACGCCCTGAGTGGTCGAACGAACATCGCGTTGTAGAGCTCGTCGATGTACCACTTGTTGAGCAGGAACTCGTAGACCCCCTCGTACTTCTCGCCGAGCGCACGTGCGTTGATCGTGCCCTTCATGTAGGTCAGGTAAGCGGCGGCAATGCCTCCGAGGGCAACGATGGTCGAGATGACACCGAAGGTGTACGTCATCGTCAGAGAGACGTGGTGTGCATGCACGTGCTCGAATGCGTGATGCAGGAAGTCCTGGAACGGGCCCTGTTCTGGCGGGAAGCCGACAAAGCCGACGAACACGGAAGCGATCGCCAGGACCACGAGTGGCATGGCCATCCAGGGACCAGATTCGTGCGGATGCAGGTGCGCGGTATCGAAGCGCTCCTTGCCAAAGAAGACGAGGAAGACCAGACGGAACATGTAGAGCGCCGTCAGGAAAGCAGCAACCAGACCGAGGATCGCGGCAACCTTGCCATATGGCGAGTCGCTGATCCAGGCGCCGACGATGATCTCGTCCTTGGACCAGAACCCCGCCAACGGAATCACACCAGCGTTGGCCAGCGAGCCGATCAGGAAGGTCCAGAAGGTGAGCGGCATGTGCTTGCGCAGGCCGCCCATATTGCGGATGTCCTGCTCCTCATGCATACCATGGATAACGGAGCCGCAGCCGAGGAAGAGCAGACCCTTGAAGAAGGCGTGCGTCATCAGATGGAAGATCGCGGCAACCCAGGCTCCCGTGCCGAGGGCAAAGGCCATGTAGCCAAGCTGGGAAACGGTGGAATAGGCGACGATCTTCTTGATGTCGTTCTGGGTAAGCGCGATCGTTGCGGCCATGACGGCCGTGAATGACCCGACCACGGCGACAACCAGCATGGCAGTTTCGGAGTGCATGAAGATGGTGTAGTTCCGGGCGACCATGTAGATGCCGGCTGTCACCATGGTTGCGGCATGAATGAGTGCCGATACCGGGGTCGGGCCCTCCATCGCATCGGGAAGCCAGACGTGGAGCGGGAACTGGGCGCTCTTGCCGCAGGCGCCGATGAAGAGCAGGATGCCAATGAGAGTCAGCGTGCCACCGGCAATGCCGTGTGCCTCATAGTTGTAGGCCTGCTCGAAGATCCCGTCCTCGCCGTAAAAGCTGATCGTGCCGAAGGTCCAGAAGGTGAGCATCACACCCAGTCCGAAGCCAAGGTCGCCCACTCGATTGACGATGAATGCCTTCTGAGCCGCATTGCTGGCGGAGCGACGGCGGAAGTAGTAGCCAATCAGGAGGAAGGAGCAGAGACCGACAGCTTCCCAGAAGACAAAAAGGACCAGGAGATTCTCCGCCAGCACGAGCATGAGCATCGAGAAGACGAAGAGGGGCAGGTAGGAGAAGAAGCGATAGTATCCGCCGTCACCATGCATATACCCGACGGAATAGATATGAACCAAAAGCCCGACGGTTGTCACGACCAGCAGCATGACGGCGGTTAGTTGGTCCGCGTAGAGGTTGACATCGATATGAAAATCGCCGGAGGGAATCCATGTAAAGAGTCGCTGGCTGATCGCATGGTCGTTCTCGTAGATATCGAGAAGGACCATGACTGAAAGCACCCAGGAGGCGGCGACGGCAGGGATCGCGATCCAGTGGGCGTTGTCCCGGATTACCGAGCGTCCCAGCGCTATGTTGACGCAAAATGCCAACAAAGGCAGCAATGGAATCAGGTACAACAGATCAGCCATCAGTGAGTCCTCAGCCTATTCCCTGGTACGCGTAGCGGTGCGCTTGCACCGAAGCTGTGTGGGAGACCTCCGCCGGCCACCCGCCATGATACGAGGGAGAGGGCAACCGTCCCGACTGCCCTCTCCCTCGCGATGCTCGTTTTAGTCTCGCAGCGACTGCATCTCGTTCACGTCCGGCCCCTTGCCCTGGCGACTCAGGGCGATGATGAGGGCGAGACCTACCGCCGCTTCCGCAGCGGCGACCGCCAAAGCGAATAACACGAACGCCTGGCCGTTGACGGTGTTTGTCTCACGGGAAAACGCAACGAGTGTGATGCTGACGGCCGCCACCATCATCTCGATGCACATGAAGATGACCAGCACGTTCCGCCGGGTCAGGACACCCATCATTCCGATCACGAAGAGTGCGGCGCTCAAAAACAAGAAGTGATTGACGGTAACGTCTGTCATACGATGTATCCTCGTTGCCGCGACCAGTGCCAGTTGCGATGACTAGCGCGATATTTCACCGGCGCGTGTGTACTCGTCTGCAGATTTCGCCATCACTACCGTGCGCGGGCCCTCTGCCACGCGCACAGGCTGGCCGGAAGTCGCGATCGGTGTCTCAAAGCGCGGGCCGGCGCCGAGCATGTTGTCGCTGCCACGGGCGTGACCAAGGCTGATGGTGCTTGTGGTCTCTCCGGCTTTCTCGCCAAGGCGCTCTGGAAGTCCAATGACAACGGCGCCGACGACTCCAACTGTCAGGACAAGCGAGGCGATCTCAAGGGCAAGAACATAGTCCGTGAAGACGACAATCCCGATCGCCTGCACATTACCGCCAACAGCCGCAACAGCTTCCGGCGTGTCCGGGCCGATTGCTTCAATTGCCGTGCGACTGATGATCGCGGCACCGAGCTCGAGCACAAGCACGACGCCGATGAGTGCGCTCACATAGCGCTGTAGAGGTCTTGCCGTATAGAAGGCCGGCAGCTTTTCCGGGTCCACGAGCATCAACACGAAGAGCAGCAGGACGAGCACAGCTCCGGTGTAGACGATGATCTGGAGGACCGCGAGAAACTCTGATCCCAGCAACACGAAGACGCCTGCCACGCCGAGAAAACAGAGCACCAGGAAAAGGCCTGAATGAACCGGGTTCTCCGAAACGACGACGAGCACTGCCGTGAGCAGGCAAATCGCAGCCAGTGTGAAAAAGAATATGAGGTCCCAGGGCATCAGGCCGTTCCTCCAACGCACGCCATGAAACGTGACTCATCCGGCTTGACCGAAGACAGCATCAAAAGACCTCTCCATTTGCGATGAGTCGGAAGAATGCGGTCACAAGGATATTCAGCAGGGCAAGCGGCAACAGCACCTTCCAGGCAAGACCCATCAGCTGGTCGAACCGGAATCGTGGCAGCGTGGCTCGAAGCCACACATAGAAGAACAGGAAGGCGACCACCTTGAGGAGTAGCCACAGCAGGCCCAGCCCCCAGTATTCCTCGGCGCCGGGGCCGCTCGTGCCACCGAGGAAGAGGGTTGTCGCAAAGAGCGAAACCACGATCATGCTGACGTATTCGCCGAGGAAGTAGAGCGAAAAGCGGAAGCCTGAGTACTCGGTGTGGAAGCCGGCGACAAGCTCGGACTCCGCCTCCGGGAGATCGAACGGCGCGCGGTTGGTCTCCGCCACTGCCCCGATCATGAACAGGACGAAGGCAAGCGGCTGGGAAAGGATGAACCAGTTGGAGACTTCAAGGGGGCCGATGCTCAGGGTTTCGTGCTGCCGGAGCATGATCTCCCGCAGGCTGAGGGTGCCGGTCATGATGAAGATACCGACCAGCGAGAAGCCGAGAATGAGTTCGTAGGAGATTACCTGGGCTGCCGAGCGGAGCGCTCCAAGCAGCGAGTAACGGTTCGCCGAAGCCCACCCACCAAGGATGATGCCGTAAACACCTGCTCCACCGGCCGCGAGGATGAAGAGCGCGCCGACGTTGAGATCCGCCGGGAAGAGATTAACCTCCTGCCCGAAGATCGTGGCGGTATCGCCAAATGGAATAACGGCGGCTGCAATGAGCGCGGTCATGAAGGTGACGACGGGGGCAAAAAGGAAGACCCACTTGTCAGCGGCGGCTGGCACGAGGTCCTCTTTCCCCAGGAGCTTGACCGCGTCCGCGAGCGGCTGCAACAGGCCTGCCGGACCGGTACGGGTTGGGCCCAGCCGGTCCTGGAACCGTGCGAGCACCTTTCGCTCGAACCAGGTCACATATGCCATGCCAATGAGCAGGACGTTCAGAATGATGAAGGACACGAAAAACGTGATCCAGATTGGTTGGTCCATGTCCGGTTTCAGCCCCTGAGGAGCGGCAACATCGTGTGCGACCTTCGCAAAGGCAATGTCAGCGCTCTTCTCTTCTCTCCGACCACCACAGTTGCTGGCACGGGTTGCCCCGCAGGTGTATCGGCGGGGTGCCGCCAGCAATGGTACCCCGCCGCATGGTCCCGTGACGGCAGACGCCGCACGGATGGCCTTACCGGTCTACTGATCCAAGCACGATATCGATCGTTCCAACCAGTGCCACCATATCCGCGAGCATGGCTCCCTGCGCCATGTGCGGCAGCACGCTGAGGTTGACGAAGTCCGGGGTGCGAATGCGCATGCGATACGGCATGGGACCCCCGTCTGAGACGAGGTAGTAGCCAAGCTCACCCTTGCTGTGCTCGATCGACTGCCAGACCTCTCCCACTGGGGGGCTGAAGCCCTTGATCACCCAGACGAAGTGCCGCTGCATATCCTCAGCGGTCGTCATCACGCCCTTGTGTGGCGGGATGGCGTACGGCGATTCCCAATCCATCAGCGGCGTATCGTTGCCATCAACGAAGTCGATGCACTGCTGGATGATCTTGATCGACTGCCGCATCTCTTCCATGCGGACAAGATAGCGATCATAGGTGTCCCCGAACTCGCCGAGCGGAACCTCAAAGTCGAGGCGATCGTAGACGAGATAGGGTTCCGCCTTGCGCACGTCGTAATTGATGCCGGAGCCGCGCAGGCATGCGCCCGTGAGGGAGTACGAAATAGCGGCCTCAGGGGTGATGATGCCGACGCCCTTGGTCCGGGTCAACCAGATGGGATTCGCGGAGAGAAGATCGGCGTACTCACGCTGCCGGCCCGGGAAGACGCGGACGAAGTTGCGCACTTGCTCCACGAGCCCGTCCGGAATCGGTCGGGAGAAGCCGGCGATCTCGAACATGTTCGTCGTCAACCGTGCCCCGCAGAATGTCTCGAAGATGTCCTGGATCATCTCGCGCTCGCGGAAGCAGTAGAGCGACATGGAGAGCGCACCGATATCGAGCGCGTGCGTACCAAGCCAGACCAGGTGACCGGCGATGCGCGCCAACTCGGCCATAATGACTCGCCAGTATTGGGCACGCTCGGGCACTTCAATCCCGCACAGCTTCTCGACCGCAAGTACATAGCCGGTCTCGTTCAGAGGGGCCGTCGTGTAGTCGGTACGATCAGTCCAGGGTGTGATCTGGGAGTAGCGCTTGCCTTCGGTGAGTTTCTCGGTGCCGCGGTGCAGATAGCCGATCATCGGGTCGCATTCAACGACCGTCTCACCATCGAGCTTGAGCATAATGCGCAGCACGCCGTGGGTGCTTGGGTGCTGTGGGCCCATGTTGAGCGTCATCAAACGATCACCGGAATCGAGGTACTGCTCGTCCTCGACCGTCAGTGTGCCGGTCGACGGAACATTGGCGGAAACTTCTGCTCCCGGCTTGCCGTACGGAGTTATGTCGGAGTCGTCAGCGTGATTGATAGTGCCGGACCCAGTTGGTTGTCCTGTGTGTGACGCCATGGAGATTAGACCCCCCTTCCGGTCCAGCGGGTGCGGGCCCGGTGCACTGGTCGTTCGGTGTTATAGATGGGGAATTCCTTCCAGCCACGGACCGGATAATCCTTCCGCAGTGGGTGGCCCTCATCCCAGTCATCAGCAAGCAGGATGCGGCGGAGGTTGGGATGTCCCTCGAAGATGATGCCAAACATGTCGTAGCACTCGCGCTCCATCCAGTTGGCACCATTCCAGAGCGGCACCAGGGAGGGCACCGGCTCGCCATCGTTGACGCCAGCCTTCAGGCGGACGCGGACATGGTTCGGGATGGAGTAGAGCATGACCATGACATCAAAGCGCGGTGTTGTGCGGAGATTCAGCATGTCGACCGCCGTGACATCGGTCAGGAAATTGAGGCAGATCTGCTCGTGATCCCGCAAGAAAAGCGCGATGTCACGTAGTCGGCTCGGGGTGATATGTATGGTGGTCTCGTCCCGGAATCGGATGATGTCGAGCATGTCGTCCGGAAACTGCCTGCGCAACTCCCGAACAACTGGATGCTTGTTGAGATCAGGATCTGTGTAGAGTTCCCTGCCCCATTCAGAGGAACCGGTTCTCACTGCCAGGGTTTCGGTGCCCGGTGACAGGGTGAGGGACTGGTCTTCGTTTCGCCGGGTGTCACCGTCACTCACGGTGCGCTCCTCTTCTGCCACGCAAACGCCTTCCGGCGAACCGGAGGCCATTCTTACGGGTCCAAACGTTCAACATCGATCAGCCGCGGAGAACGGCCATCGCTTCCTCGCGATCGGCCTGGCGCTCCCGCTCGGCAGCGTCCACACCCTCCTTGCGGGCCATGGTTTCGTACTTAATCACCTTGTTTTGCAACTGAAGGATTCCGTAATAGAGGGCTTCCGGGTTCGGGGGGCAGCCAGGCACATAGACATCGACCGGAACGATCTGATCCACGCCCTGGACCACCGCGTAAGTGTCATAGGGGCCACCGACGTTGGCGCAGGAACCCATTGAAAGCACCCACTTGGGCTCCGGCATCTGGTCGTAGAGTGTGCGTACGATAGGGCCCATTTTCTTGGTCACCGTGCCTGCCACGATCATGAGATCGGCCTGGCGCGGGGATGAGCGGAAGAGCATACCGAAACGCTCGGAGAGGTCAAAGCGGGCCATGGATGCGCTGATCATCTCGATCGCGCAACAGGCGAGGCCGAACTGCAACCACCACAGGGAAGAACGCCTGCCCCAGTTAAAGAGAAAGTCCAGAGATGTCGTGAAGACGTTCTTGTCGAAGCGATCGTCGATCAAACCCATTCGAGGGCACCTTTCTTCCAGGCATATGCATAGCTGACGAACAGCAGTGCGATAAAGACCAACATATGCATGAAACCGTTCAAACCGAGCAGATCAAAATTGACTGCCCACGGATAGATGAATGCAGCTTCCAGATCGAAGATGACAAAGAGCATGGCGATTACATAAAACCGGGCGGTGAACTGTGGGCGGACTGGCTTGACATCGGGAATACCGCTCTCGTAGGGACGCGATTTGGCCTCGCTCGGCTTGGTCGGGGCCACGATCCGGGCGAGCGTCAGGAGGAGCATGCCCATTGCGAACGTTGCGACGATCATGAAGACAATCGCGATCCAGTTCTCGCCAAGAATTATCACGAATCCCGCTCCAAGCTGAGGTTCAATCGGCAGGTCCACCGTCAGGAAAGGTACGGACGTTGAAGCCGCGAAGCACTTCCTGCCCCAGCCTGTTCCTGCTCTCGGTGGGGTGTGGGTTGGTGGCAGGTGACACGTTAAGGGGCGTGCGTGCGCAGGCCGGAAACGCCCACACTTCGTGTGAATGGTAGCACAATGAGCCGGGCCCTCTTCCCGTGCCAAGCCCCCTAATGACGGGAGAGCAGGGGCCACCAATGGAGCATTTGTGAATCATTGCCGGATATCTCAGAGGGAATCGCGGGGGCGCCTGGAAGTAGGGCAGTACTGAAGCTGGACCGAGGCTCGAAGGGGTATGAAGCCATTTCGGTCGAGGACATGCGTATGGACCCGGAAGTGTATACATTCGGACCATTTGTCATCGCCACGGGCACTCTAGTATTAGGTCAACACCAACGTGATCGTGTCGCCAGCCACGGCTCGATCGTCCCCCTTCCCTCCAACGTGGTGTTTGGTAGCCGCACGGGCCATCCCCCGTGCGGTTGCTTTGTTTAACGAAAGCTCTCCCTGGCACTTCACCAACAATGGGGTTTCCTACCTAACCGATGCGGACGTGCGCCTCCGGAAACCGGAAGCGGGCCGGTTGTTGTCTGCGCTGCAAAGCATAGGCAGTCGTGATCGGTCCCAGCCGGCCGATGAACATGGCCACAAAAAGCATCAGCTTGCCGGGGATCGAGAGTTCGGGGGTGATACCCGTTGACAGCCCGACAGTGGCAAGACCGCTCATCACCTCGAACATCAGTGGCGCGAATCCGAATGATGTGTCGTTGAAGACATCCTCGGTGATGGCCAGTGCCAGGGAGAGCAGGAAGTGGGTCGCCATGAAGAGTGCCACGATCGAAAGGGAGCGGAAGACGAGATTTGAAGTAATGCGTCGTCCGAACGCCTGGGGCTCCTCCTGACCACGCAAGGTGGAGATAACGGTGAGGAAGAGAATGGCGAAGGTTGCGAGCTTGATGCCCCCCGCAGTCGATCCAGCCGCTCCGCCCACAAGCATGAGACCCACCCAGAGAAAGAGCGTCGCCGGCTGCGCTTCGTTGAAGTTGATGCTGGCGAAGCCCGCGGTGCGGGCGGCAATGGCCTGGAAGAGGGCGTTTAGCGGTTTCATCTCAGCATCCATGCGGCTCAGTGCGGCATTCCACTCCACGATCAGGAAGAGCATCATCGCCGCGATGATTAGCAGGAAATTGGTAATCAGGACCAGCTTGGAATCGAGATAGAGATCGCGCCATTTGCGCTTGAGCCACACATCGTTCAGCACCATGAACGAGAGTGCACCCGCCTGCACCAGGCCGCCAATCGTGAGGATCACCAGGGGAGATCCCGAGAGACCGATGACGGAGTTGAATCCCCCCTGCAAGTCGAATCCAGCGTTGCAGAAGGCCGAGACGGAGTGGAAGATCCCGTGCCAGACGGCATTGAGCGGCGACTCATGTTGCAGAAAGTGAGCCGTGAGCAGGATTGCTCCGATCGCTTCCGTAATCAGGATGAAGCGCATGATGCGCCTGGACAGCGATGTGACGTCCCGCAGGGACATCGTGGGGGAACCATCCTGCATCATGAGCGTATCGCGGAGGCTGGAACCGCGTCCGAGGAGGACGAGGATCACTGAGGTCCCAACCATGAACCCGAAGCCACCGAGCTGGATGAGGACGAGAATCACCAGTTCCCCGAAAAACGTCCAGTGTGTGGCGGTATCTACCGTCACAAGGCCGGTGACGGACGCCGCGGACATCGCCGTGAAGAAGGCATCGGTCGGATGCGTCGACTCACTACTCTCGCTGGCGATCGGCAGCATGAGCAGCAAGGCGCCAACGACGATCAGCAGGCTGACACCAACAACGAATTGCTTGGCATGGGCGGTCGCCGTCGGGACATCGCGGGTCTCAGTCTCTTTCGGCAGATCGATCACGTTCGTTGCATGGAGACGCCGACGCACTACACGATTGCCGGGACGCCTGCGCAGCTGATGCTCCCCCACGGCTAATGTGTCTTGGTCACCGGCGACACCGGGTTTCGCTCAACGAACGTCTCGATGTCGGCGTCGGCACCGACGATGACCAATTGGTCGTGCGCCTTGATCACTTCCTGATAATGGGGAACGGTGATCAGCTGGTTACCGCGCTTGATGAGAAGGACGTTCATCTTGGCCTGCTGGCCCCTGGTGCACTCCTCGATCGTGTGTCCGACGAGATTGGCTGGTGCCTCGATTTTGGCGATGCCGGCCGAGGGCGAGAGGGTGATGTAGTCGCTGATGTGGCGGACGCCAAGGGAGTGGGCAAGCCGGATACCAGCATCAAGCTCGGGGAAGACCACGCAATTGGCGCCTACTTTCTGAAGCAATTCGCCATGAAGGACGGTCTTTGCCTTCGAGATGACCCACGGCACCTGCAGCTTCTTGAGGAGCAGCGTGCTCAGCACGCTGGCTTCGAGGTTCTCGCCCTGGGCGACCACCGCAACATCGGACTTGTCGACATTGAGCTGCTCCAGGAGTTCCTGGTCGGTGCCGTCGCCCTGCGCGGCCAGCGTCACATAGTCCGCTGCCGCCTGGATGTTCTTCTCCCGCAGGTCGATCGCGGTGACCTCGTAACCAAGCTCGTGAAGCGTTCTGGCCACGCTGCTTCCGAAGCGCCCAAGTCCGATGACAGTAACGCGTTCAAGTGAGCCGTTTCGTCGGGAATCAGGCACCGTCTGCACTATCCTCTGTGTGAGTGTCGCTCTTTACCGATCACCTGACGGCTCCTGCCGTCCCGGTATCGTGACGATTGTACGCAGGTTCCCGGTCCATGTCCCTCGTCGACCCTGCGCTGTAGTTGGCGGTGTAGCAGGGGGAGATCGTGGTGAGGGCCTCCGGTGATCTGATTGATAGGATGGCAGAAGTTACCAGGGACGCTTGTCGCTGGAGAGATCGAGCCAGTCCAGCTCTTCCTGCATCAGCCTGCGATCCAGCATCGCTGCGTTCTCGGCGAACTCGCTGCCGTTCCGGCAACCGACCAGGGCGAAGATCTCCTGAGGCTGGCTCATGACGTAGGCCATGGCTACCTGCGGAATCGTCATGTTGTCACGTTCGGCCATCTCCCTGACGCGGTCGAGGCGCTGGAAATTCTCCTCGGAACAGTACGATGCAACGCAGAGCTTCTCGAAGTAGTCCCCGTTCGCGGCCATTTCATCCACGTTGTCACGGGTGAAACGTCCGGAGAAAAAGCCGCCAGCAAGGCTTGACCATGGCAGTATGGGCATGTTGTTCTCCCGATACCATTCCCGGTCGGCCTTGCCGGCATCACCGCTGATGCTGATGCACCCTTCCCATGGAGGCTGGACCTGGACGGCGAGGCTGAAGTTGGGGCTGCTCACAGCGAACGGCTCTAACCCGTTCTCCCTTGCATAGGTGTTTGCCTCGGCAATGCGGCTTGCCGACCAGTTCGAGCCGCCGAAAATGCCAATCTTGCCGTCCCGCTTGTGCTGGTTCAGCACCTCGACGATCGATCCCACGGGCAGGGACGGGTTGTCCCTATGCAGCAAGTACATATCGAAGTACTCGTGCTGTTGGCGTGCCAGGGAGTCGTGCAGGTCGGCGGTGATGTCTTCCGGCGTGACCCGCTCGCGGCCATCGTAGGGGTGCGCCCCCTTGCCAAGGACGACGATCTCCTCACGCACCCCGCGATCCCGCATCCAGGCGCCGAACACCGTCTCGCAATCGCCTCTACCGTAGTTGTGGGCGGTATCGAAGGTGCGGCAGCCGAGCTCAAAGATTTCGTCCAGAAGCCGGAAGCTCTCCTCCGCTCGGGAGGAGGAGAGTGGGATCGTGCCCTGCACGAGCCGGGATACCGGCTTGTCAACGCCATCGATCGTGCCATAGTGCATTGTCATAGCTGTCGCGAAGCCTTCCTGTGTTCGTGCAACCTGGGTTAGTTGCGATCGCTGGGGTATCGGACTCCCCACTCACGCAACACAGACTCCATCGTTTCCATGATCGTGAGCGTTTCCGAAAGAGGCATGACGTCACTCTCCGTGCGCCCCTCGCGCAGGCAGCGCTCGACCTCGTTCATCTCAAACTGGTAGCCGACCCCTGCCTTCAGCGTGTAGTCGAAGTGCTGCGGCTCCTCTCCCGGTTTTCGGAGCGAGAAGGTTGTCGGTCGGTGCCAGTCGTGGTCGATGAGGATCGTTCCCCTGGTGCCGCAGATCATGCCGAGGCTCACCGGGCTGGAGCGAATGGTGAAGCCGACGGAGGCCACCGCGCCGGAGGGATAGTGCATGGCGATGATGGCGTTCTCATCGACGTTCGTCTGGCCCAGCGTAGCGACGCCGCAGACCTGGTCCGGCTTGCCGAGCACCATCGAGGCAAAGGAGACGGGGTAAACACCGGCATCAAGAAGACCGCCTCCCCCGAGTTCGGGCGCATAGAGGCGGAACTCCGGATCGAACGTCGCCGTCCAGCCAATATTTGCGGTCAGGAACTGGACCTCGCCGACCTCGCCACTGTTCACGATCTCGCGCACCTTGTACATGAGGGGCCGGAAGCGGGTCCACATTGCCTCCATCAGGAAGCGATTGTTCTTCTTCGCGGCATCGATCATCTCCTGTGCCTCGGCGGCATTCATGGCGAATGACTTCTCACAGAGGACATGTTTGCCGGCTTCAAGGCACATGATGGTCACGTCGTGATGGGCCGGGTGCGGTGTCGCAACGTAGACAACGTCCACCTCCGGATCATTGGCGAGGTCTTCATAGCCGTCGTAGCGCCTCGGGATGTTATACGTGTCACCGAAAGCGTTCGCGCTCGCCTGGCTGCGGGAGCCAACCGCCTGCAGCGTAGCGTTGTCCGCATGCGGAATATCGTTGGCGAAGATACCTGCAATTTTTCCGGTACCGATGATGCCCCATCGGACCGGCTGTCCAGGCTGGATAAACGGGGTGTTGCCCGGCTCCGTTACCATCAGCTATACGTCCTTTCATCGTGAGGTCCCAGGCAGGAATCCTGTGCATACGTGAATGCTGCCGGAATGATAGATGCAAACTGGAAACAACAGAATGCCTTTGTTGTCTCGCTCTGTGGGCCGTCGAATGCCGGCAAGTCGCAGCTCGCGAAAGCCACGGTTGCAGGGCTGGGCTCGGAGGTCGCCTCGCGGGTACCGGTTGATTGTTTCTTTGTCCCTCGCCCAGAGTCGGTCTCACTCGACGCATTCTTCAGCCAGCCCCTGAGATGAGACTGGGATCTCCTGCGGGAGCGGCTTGTTTTGCCGATTGGTACCGGGACATCGACACCGGACGCTGACTTTGATGCCTTTCAGCGCCGTGCACCTCACGGGGGGCTTGAATTTGCTGTCCGGCCTATCATGCTATGCGATGCCATGGCACCATTTCCGCAGTCAGATCTGATCGTGCTCATCGATGTTCCGGATACTGAGCGGCTGCGGCGGGTGGCCGAGCGGGACCTTCGCTGGGGTACATCGGTCGGAAATCGATGGGAACATCGGGAAGTGACATGGCGCAACGCCTTGAAGGATCTGATCCCGGATCTGGTCCTTGATGGCACGGAGCCTGTGACGGTCACTGCGGAGACCTTGCGCAAAAGGATTCTGGCACTCTTCGCGATCGATAGAACCACGAGTATGGAGGAGTAACCATGGCACTTGAACCACAGGATATTCCGGCGGGAACGCCGGTCGTCGGTCTCAATGGGGAGATGTTGGGGAAGGTGCGCGAAGCCTACTCGCATTATCTCCTGATCGATCAGGAAGGGCAGCACGATGACCTCGACGTGCCAACCCACGCAATCGTCGGTCTCGTAGATGGCAAGCTCCAACTCTCCGTCAATCGCACAGCCCTCACCGAGGTGGATCACGAGGAGACGGTTCACCGTCAGGACCATGGTCCCGGACCGTTTGAGGAGTAGGCAAGAAAGGGAACGCACATTGGGCATCGTTGGCAAGGGAGAGCATGGACGTATCACCATCGTCACCGGTGCATTTGGACGGTGCGGTCACGATGACCGCGACATTCGATGTCGTGTCTGGGCGGGAGCAGCAATTCAAGCGTGCCCTCCGGGACATCAGGGGCGAAGTTTCGGATGTTCCAGGATTTCTCGGACTACAGATAATCCGCCCACGTCGCGGTGAGAATGTCTACCAGGCGGTGCTGCGGTTCGATTGCCCGAGCAACCTGAAGCTCTGGGAGGAGTCCCCGGAGCGAGATATCTGGTTCTCACGCATCGAAGAACTAACCGAACGGCCGCCCCGGATAGTCAACATCACCGATACCATGCAGGAGCAGCCGCTCGCACTCGCTGCAACGTCACTAACCAGTTTTATCCGTACCAGTGTCTCCGGTATTGGGCTCCTGTTGGCGGCAACTGCTCTCGCCATCATCATGGCCAACTCCCCCTTATCCGACGCTTACGAACGATTCTGGCAGGCCCACCTGACGATCGGGGTCGAGGGCTTTGGGATCACCGAATCGCTGCGGCACTGGGTCAATGATGGCCTGATGGCCCTTTTCTTCTTCATGCTGGGCATGGAGATCAAACGTGAAGTACTCGTTGGCGAGCTCCGGTTGCCACGGCAGCCGGCATTGCCCATCGCCGCCGCCCTTGGCGGAGCGGTGGTGCCAGCGTTGTGCTATGTCGCGGTGAACTTGGGCGGAGACGGCCTGTCAGGCTGGGGCGTCCCGATGGCCACTGATACGGCATTCTCTCTAGGGTTCCTGACCCTGCTTGGCAGCCGGGTGCGTCCTATGCTGCTGGTATTCCTGACAGCATTTGCCATCGTCGACGACATTTTGGCGGTCATGGTGATCGCCGTCTTCTACACCGATACCATCTCGTGGGGAGCACTGGGAATCGCGATCACGCTGATGGGGGTTCTTGTCCTTGCCAACCGGGCGGGATTTCGTCGCTGGCCGATCTATGCTGGCCTGGGCTTGGCTGTCTGGTTGGCGATATTCGAGTCGGGAATTCACGGGACTGTTGCCGGTGTCCTGGTGGCGATGACCGTGCCAGCGCGCTCATGGATCAACCCCAGCGTCTTTCTGGAGCGAAGCCGGGAGTTGATAGATGAATTTCAGCGTGCTTGCTACATCGCACCGAGCATCCTGACGAATGAGCCACAGCAGCGCGCCACCCAGGCGCTGGAAGAGCTCTGCGAGCAGGTTGAAACCCCCATGACGCATCTTCAGCACAAGCTGAATGCCTGGGTGGCCTTCGGGATACTGCCGCTCTTCGCATTTGCCAACGCAGGGATACCTCTCGCCAGCGGTTTCGATGAGGCATTGACGAGCCCGGTCATGTGGGGCGTGGTGCTGGGCCTGGTAGTAGGCAAACCGATTGGCATTGTCCTCGTGGCATGGCTGGCAGTCCGGTATGGCATCGCCTATCGATCCCCTGCTATTGCCTGGCGTCATATCTTCGGCGTCGGCCTGCTGGGCGGAATCGGTTTCACGATGTCGTTGTTTATCACGGAGCTGGCCTTCAATCCCGGGACCATGTCAGATTCGGCCCGGATCGGTATTCTGACGGGATCGATCGTGGCCGGCGCAATAGGATTCGTGATGTTGAAGGTCACGCTCCCGCCACCTCGCGATGAGACTGCGCGGAACTGAAGGTCCTGATCCCCCGTCAGCGAACGGAGGAACAGGATGACGACACCTGAGTGCATTTGCCCCTCAGTCCTATGTGGACGAGGTTTCGTCTAACGCCCCGGCGATATGCTGGTGCCTGAACGTGCCGGCGAGCCACGCGGCAGCTGGGGGATGCCAGTACCTCGCCGTTCGTGTCAGGATGAGGTTCTCGCCCTGACATCTCTAATGTAGGATCTGGAAGCTGGTACCGGCATCCGTAATTTTACGGATTCCCTCGACGGTGCTGTTGCGCAAAATACGGAGACCGGTCCTGGAAAGCCTTTCTCCCGCATGCGTCAAACCCTCCCATATCGGTCCTGCGGTTCCTGTATCCTGCTTCCCGAGCGGATTCAATGTCTACCATGCAGGATCGGGCCTCTCCACGCCCGCAGAAATCACGTTAGTGACAAGGGGGCAAATCTGTTCAGGTGGCAGGATATCGAGTACAGTGTGCATGTAAGCAGTGTACGTATGATCTTGACGCGGCAGCCAGAGCATCAAGACCATACGTCCAGGCGAGCACTCCGACGATGACCACTATCGAAGGGGCCTGTCGCTTACGTGACAGGGGAAGGGAAGGCTGAAGAGGGGCGGTACCGGTTTTGCCGGTACCGCCCCTCTTCATGTATGCCGTCGAACATTACTGGTTCCAGGCCGGATAGTAATAGACCGTGACCGATCCGGACTGGTAGAGCTTCTCCAGATCGCCCTCTTCGGCGGCGGTCTCGAATTTCTGGAGGGATGCCTGGCTGTATGTGGCTCGTTCAACGGGTCCGACATAGACCAGTTGGACATCATACTGCTCGAGTAGGGGTTCAATTGACCCAAATGCCCCCCGGCTGCCGAATATCTCGTTGACGGCCGCCTGGCGGCGATCGACGATCTCTGTCCAGCCAGGACGCATGATGTGCTCGGGAGTGCTCCAGCCGATGATGGTCGGGAGGCCGGTCATGGTGCTGATTCGTCCGCCAAGCTGGTAGTTAGATGTCGTTGCCTCGAGGATCACCGGAAGTCCATTGACGTTCTCCATGAGCCATCGTGCCGCATCACGGTCGTCCCCAAGGGCCAGGTCCTGCCCGTCGCTGGAGTACAGGCTGGTTGCATCGAGCGTCCGGGGAGCATCGTCGCGCGCCTCCACAAGTGATCGCGTCACAAGTAGCGGGTAGAAGATGCTTCCGGCGAGAAGGACCACGAGGGCGATCGTCCATATCACCCCGGGGATCGATCGCAGCAACCGCCTCGATGCCTCAAGCCATCTGACAATCCCGCCGAGGGCCACCGTCGCCGCAACTCCAAGCAGCATCCATGTGAATACCCCGAGTTGGAGAGCGGAGCTCCTGCCGAATGGATCAGCCGCTATCGGGATCCTGTTCTGCAAGACCATCAGCATCATCGCCAGTGCCGTCATGACGAGGACAAGGAGGTAAGCTGGCCGGGCCCGCAGATGCCAGACCGCGATCATCACCAGGAGCAGGGCGATCAGCACAAAGAGCACGAGACTGGAGAGCACCATGGATGCGATTAGCGCTCCGGCAGCGATCATCAGGGTCAGGAGCGAAATGACTCGCGCGGTCCACCCTGGCTCACGTACTCCCCGGGCGGATGCCACGACCTGGGCCAGGAGCCATGTGACCAGAATGAAGAGTATCGGTCCATAGATTGATAACGATTCATCGAGGTCGACGGTTGGAGCAGTCATCAAATTGCGCTGGGTCGCATGGAACTCCTGAATCGTGGGGAAGAAGGCGATATAGCCAAATGCCGCGGCGGCGATCGCGCAAAGGACTGCGTTTCGTGCCATGGGCCACGGGCGTTCCCAGCAATGCGCCATGACGATTCGAATGCCGAGCGCGGCAACGATCAGTCCCAGCGTAGGGAGGAATCCCCATGTTGAGGAAGCCAGCATGGCCCCGGCTGCGGCTCCGCCAAGGAGCACTGTGGCGAGGTCGGTCCGGTCCAGTCGCCACTGCTCGGAGCCACTTATGTGGTTGCGCAGGACGATGGTGACGGCCACGGCGATCGCAAGGGCGATGATGGGAAGTGTGCTGGTGACCTGGTCCAGGTTCCCGGCGAGCATGAGCCCGAATGGGTTGTTCCCCTCGACGTCTAACTCGATGCGCATCGCGTCACGGGCAAGGTTGGGGTCAGTGGGGAGTCGCTCCGTGACGATCTGCCAGATGCCGTAGACGATGTCACCCGCTCCTCCACCGATGAACCAGTCATCCGGACGTGGTGCGTATCCCCATGCGCCTTCACTGACCTGGCGGGCGAGCATCAGTGTCGGTCCAAGAGCAATCAGCAGGGGAGCGAGCAGGGCTATCCAGCCGGCGCGGGACCGGGAGGATGAAACTCGGGCAATCAGGGCGGACGCCGCTGTCCATAGCGTCACGGAGAGCAACGCGAAGATGCCGGCGAAGGCAAGGTTGTAGCCGACTGCAGGGACGATCCCGGTAAGCCGCGTGACCGTTACCCATGGCATCTGCCCCCAGTTGGAGAGATGCAACTGCCCTCCGCTCAACCAGGGATCGTAGGCCGGGAAGTAGGGTGACCGAACCATCGCGTTGAAGACGGCGTACCAGAAGGACGTCCCGTCCGCACCGGTTGGTTGCCAAAAGCCGGGATTCAGCGAACGGATCCATGCCATGATGACGAAGGCGGTCAGGAAAAGCACCTCGGTGGCGATGAGCCACCGCCAACGCGTGCGGAAGGCGAGGAGCATAGATACCATCTGGCTTCGAGCAAGTGCGAGGCCCGCCGCCAGCAGCAGGAACCAGCCCAGGGCGATCGGGATCGGACCGAAGGGGAGGAGTTGCAGGCTGGAGAGCAGCCAGGCGATCCAGGTCACGAGCAGCAGCCCGAGCACCTTGGCCATCGCATATCCATGGTCCGGAAAGCGGTGGAAGACCAGCCATGCCAGCGGCAGGGCCGGAAGCGCGAGGATCTGCAGGGCGACATACCACCAGAACGCCGGAGCAGCATTGGTGAACGTCCCGCGGACGAACTTTTCCGACCAGGAGCCTTCTTCCGCATAGGTTGCCTGCTCTTCCGGTGTGAGAAACATCTGGTCACCCAGCGGATCGCCGGGTATGTAGTTCACGCCCCCATATCCCAGGGCGCCGTCCAGTTCGTTGTAGACGTTTGCGACGTTGAACCGGTCGGTTTTCTCGAAGATGCGAACGTAGGGGTGCTCGTAGACGGTGAGTGTCTCTTCGGCGTTCGTGTCGTCGAGGGCGATACCGAAGAGCTCCGGTTTCTGCGAGAAATCTGCGACAAGCTCGAAGCCCAGTTCTCCGGAGAGCAGCATTTTGTAGTAGTGGGTGGCCATCGGGTAGCGCTCCGGCTGGCGGGGCACCGAACCGATGATGCGATTGCTGCTGAGGACGATGTAGTCGGCCTGGTTGATCTGGCCCACCAATGTGCTGAGCTTGAGGCTCTCCGGGCCCTCATAGGCATAGAGGTCAAGCGTGATGACGTCGTACTGCGAGGGATCTTCGCCCTCCAGATGCATGGGCAGGGGATCGTCCCAGTACTCCGCGGTCAGCGTGCTTCCGGCCGGCACGTTCTCGTAGATCCATTCCGAGGCCTGTTCCCGGGAGAGCGGGCGGACAAAGAGGGTATCGAAGGCCACTGCATAGAAGAGGGTGTAGGCGACCGTGACAGCGATCAGGATCGCACCCGGGTTCGCCCGTCGGGCGGGCCGGAATCGGCGCGCCAGCTCCACGAGCAAGCCGGCGGAAAAGACCACCAGAAAGGGGTAGATCGGCAGCAGGTAGCGCTGCGCCTGTGCCATGTTCGTACCGTAGAGCGCCAGCTGCACAACCGACCATGCCCCCATGCCAAGCATCCACCACGAGGGCCAGGTACGTGCGCCGATGAGCCGGATCACGAGCAAGGCGAGCCCTGCCAATGCAGCGATCCCGAGCGGCGGACCCATGCCCCAACGAACGAGGTTGTCAAGAATGTAGACAACCGGTGGCCGGTCCACCCACTGGATACTGGACTTGACATCGACCAATCCCGACTGGGCATGGCGCCAGTAGCTGAGATCATCAAGCCAGCGCTGGTCGAGGCTGATGTTCCAGATCGAGGGGCCAGTGAAAGCGTAGGGCTGGGCGGTGCGGAAGGTCCAGAAGGCGACGAGCCCGGAGAGCGCCACCGCTGGCAGGACAGGGAAGCAAGAGAGCCCGGTACTGCCCAAGGGGATGAGCCCTTCCCAGCCACGATGCCTGATCATCTCTGCGACCGGGAGCGCGAGGAAGGCGAGCGCGATCAGGTAGTTGGGCTTGCTGGCCCCGGCGAGTCCGATCATTAATCCGGCGACGGCGAACCAGCCGAAGCTGCGTCGATCCCAGCCCTTGACGATCGCCGCGAAGGACGCGGTGGCGAAAAACACCGAGACCGCGTCGACGGTGTAGTAGTGCGCCGTCTGGATATGCAACATCGTACAGGCGAGCAGGAATCCGGCGAGTAGGCCCGCGGCGCGGCCGAAGAAACGCTGTGCGATCCAGGCGGCCAGGAAGACCGTGCCCGTATCGGCAAGTGCCGAGATGGCTCGCCCTGCCAGATGCATCTCCCCGTAGACATCGGTGCCGAAGAACGCCGAGACGGCCTTTGTCAGGAAGAGCGGAAAGGTGCCATAGACGAAGGTCGAATGACGCGTGTTGTAGGGATTGAGCGGTGATGTGGCGCTATCGAAGTACTGGAAGATGGAGTCGGGCCATGCCGTATCGGTCGTCACCATCACCATGAATCGCTCGTCCGGGTGCAAGTAATACCCGTTGTCCCAGTCGAGCCCGATGAAGCGGAGAGCTGCCGCAAGGAGCAGGATCGCCAGGAGCACCAGCCGGTAGGATATCCGGAGAGGACCCAGTTGAATCATGGGAGAGGATCCCCCGGAGCATCTTCACCATGGTAGAGACGCTCATAGGCATCCACCGTTGCCGCAAGTGAGTACCGGGCTGCAACCCTGCCCGGCTCTGGACGGAAGCGCTCCGGCTCCGTGAGCACCGTGATGATCGAACAGGCAAGGTCGTCCACATCGCCGGGCCGGGCCAGTGTGCCATAACCGGTCAGGGCGATTGGGTCGGCGACACCAGGGAGGTTGCTGGCAACGACCGGTGTGCCGCGCAGCATGGCCTCGATCTGGACCATTCCGAACGATTCGGTCCAGTCGGTGCTCGGCAGCACCAGCACATCGCCGGCAGCGTAGAAGCGTGCCAGGTCGTCATCCGAGAGATAGTCAAGTTGCCGGATGGCGGCAGCGTACTTTTCCAGCCAGCGGTCCCACGGCCCACGGAGCAGGCTGCCGTCCCGTGCATCCCGGCGAGGACCAGCCAGCGCGACAAGCACGTCCGGAAATTTTTCGCGGATCGCAGGAATGGTCTGCAGCAGCAAGTCGATACCCTTCTCGGAGGCGTATCGGCCGACATAGCCGATGACGGGTCCGCTGCCGAGACCGAAATCGCGCCGGAAGGTATCTCCGGCACCTGGCTCCACTGCGCGGACGATAATCGGTGGTGGAATTATCGACAGATTTTTGCTCATGTACCTGGCAACCGGGGAGACTCGTGCACGGCTCTCGGTGTTTGTGACGAAAGCGCTAC